>JAUILM010000476.1 GCA_030432855.1 Bacteroidia bacterium | reverse complement strand
AAAGCACCATTAGCATCCTCAGGCGTTTTCCAGAAAGAACTGACCGTAATCAGACTTTCGGGTTCCAGCTCCAAGTGTTTGGTACAGGCACTGGATAGTAGTAAAACGAGTATTGTGATCGATGTATAAAATCCTATTTTCATCGTAATTCTTTTTTCAATTAATTAGAAAGAAGCTTTTAATCCGAACATGATAGACTGAGGGACCGGATATCGACCTCTGTCAGAACCACCATCTTCAGGTGCCAGTCCCGAATATTTAGTGAAGTACTTAATATTATTGGCCGTTACGTTCAGACGAATATTGCTTAATCCGATTTTTTCGAAGGCGGGTAAAGATGGTGTGTACGTTAGCGTCAGTTCTCGCACTGCGAGATAATCACCTTTTTCATAATCCAGGTCTCGTCCATTACCATTGGCAACATTTCTTGGATCACCTCTCCAATAGTTTGTAGAAGCTACCTGATCTGCCCAGTAGTATCGGGGAACATCGGTGATATCTCCCTGGTTTTGCCATGATCTGGCAATACTTTCATGAATGCCCACATTACCCTGGAATTGTCCTTTTGTCTGTGTGGCGGCATAATTATATATCGTGTGCCCTACTGTATAATCCAGTCGGGCATAAAAACTCAAATTTTTATAATTCAGGGTAGAAGTAATTCCTCCTGTCCAGTCAGGATAAATGTTACCAACCGGCACTTTATCCAACGTATTGATTTCCCCATTTCCGTCAACATCTAACCACTCTACGTCACCCCCTCTCTTGGTCTTGTCGCTACCAGCCACTAACTGATCGACAGGTCCATTTTCTGCATCTGCATCTGTGGCATAAACACCAATCTGTTTATAGGCATAGAGTTCACCCAGTGTTCGGCCTTCCTGCAAACCACCTCTCCAAACCACCTGACCTGATCCGGGATCAAAAACCTGATAACCACCAATTCGGTTGTTTTCATTGTCGTTTTCCGGTAGCTCCAGTATCTCATTTTCATTTTTTGATCCATTCACAGATATATTCCAGGAGAAATTATTCTTACGAATCACGTCATAAGAAACTTCCAGCTCAACACCTGTGTTCTGAAGGCTTCCGAGATTGGTCAAAATGCTGGTAAATCCTGTCGATTTCGGCAATGCCAGGGTGGTAATCAGGTTGTCGGTAACTCTGCGATAATAGTCGAATAATACAAAGACCCGATTGTTAGCCAGTCCCATGTCAAAACCAATATCAAATGTATTTGATTGTTCCCATTTCAATGCCTGGTTCGCAATGCCTGAATACTGTACTGCAGCTACGCCATCATAGGTCGCACCGACACTGTACAATCCCTGTGGCGTATAATCTCCCAGGTTACCCAGGTTACCGTTCACCCCATAGCTCAATCGCAATTTAAATTGACTAATCGTCAACGGATCACTCCAAAATCCTTCATTGTGGATATTCCAACCCGCAGAAATTCCCGGGAAGAAACCCCAACGGTTTTCCTCACCCAGATTAGACGCTCCATCTACTCTAGCATTAAATGCAAATAAATACTTACGGTCATAGTCATAGGTGATACGACCAAAATATCCCAGAATGATTTGCTCACTTTTTGCACCGGTAAGGCTTACCGGTTCAGCGGCTGCATTCAATGTGGAAATCAGATCAGTGGCGGCACCTCTTCCTGTCGTGGAAAATGAATTATTATATCTTCTAAAATAAGAGAAACCTACCTTCCCCTGAAAATTATGGAGATTATCAAAAGACTTGTCATAGGTAAGCGTTGCATCAATTTGTTGCTGATCTAACTTGTTAAATCTTGCCGTTGTATTCCGGGAATCTATGAAAGCACCAGGGCCATCAAAATATGATTTTTGGAATGAATTAAATTCTCCGGAAGTCTGGAAAAGTGAAACCGTTGGTTCGAAAATCAAATTAGGAATTATTTCCCAGGTGATTCCACCTGTCAGTGTAAGTTGATTATCAACATTATCATTATCGATTCTACCCAGGTGATATTCAGGGTTTCCAATACTTCGCCTAAATCCGGGAGCCAATGTACCGTCTTCATATCGATACTTAGCAGTCGGTGGCAAATTAAGTGACCGCTCGAATAATTGATTTTCACTATAGACGATATTATCCGATTCACGGGTATAATTTAGTCCCGCAAAAGCATAGAGTCCCTCCTTCAATTTCAATCTACCCTGTACATTGGTAGACCATCGTTTGTAATCGGTCTGGATGGCGATTCCATCTACATCGGTAAATCCTACACCTGCTGTAAATGTCGCGTCATCCGTACCTCCTGAATAACTGAGGTAGTGATCACGACTGATACCCGTCTGAAATAAAATATCCTGCCAATCTGTATTAGAAAAAATCAGTGTCTGACTTGGATCCAGAGGATCCTGGATAGACTCCCATCCCTCATTTAATTTATGCTCGTTTTCAGGGGTCAAAACCTGTGTGCTAAATGCTGTGTTCTTGGTTAGATCATTTCCAGTACCCTCACCGAAAGCTCCGGTAAGTCTTGATAGTCGGTTAGGATCCTTCTGGCCCGTATTAAAAGCACCTAATCGGGCAAAGTATACATAGTCTTTTGCTTCAAGCAGTGGATACTTTTCACGTAATGAAGAAAATCCATGATTGTAAGAATAACTAATAACCGGCTTTCCAACAGCTCCTTTTTTCAGCGTCACGATCACAACACCATTGGCAGCTCGCGCACCGTAGATTGCCGTGGCAGCAGCATCTTTCAATACCTGAATCGATTCGATATCAGATGAGTTAATTCCATCCAGATTTTGTCGAATCACTCCACTTACTATGTACAAAGGTTCTGCACCGTTGGGATTATTGATTGAGGTACCTCCTCGCACGATCACTCGAGGTGCTGCACCGGGTTGTCCTGTCAACGTCTGTACCCGAACCCCGGATACAGATCCTTGAAGGGAAGTGGCCGCATTGGCGAAGACCGTGTTTTCCAAAACCTTCTCATCCAGTTTGCTCACTGCAGTAGTCAGGGTTGCACGAGATTGTTCTCCGTAGCCTACCACTACCACCTCTTCAAAAGTGATATCGTCAACCGCAAGGGCAATATTGAGTGCCTGACTATTGGAGACCGTGACCTCCTGGGTTGCATATCCTACATAAGAAAAAACCAGCGTCACTGGCAACGACTCCACTTCCAGGGAGAAAGTTCCATCAAAATCAGTAATCTCTCCAGTTCCCAACTCCTTCACTAGTACCGAAACCCCGGTAAGTGGGGTATCGTCTGCACTGGAAACAACCGTCCCTGTAATGGTTTGCGACCGGGCGCTGAAGGCCATTGTAGTCATAGCCAGCAGCATTCCACACAATCTCAGCAAATAACTTCGATGGATAAAAGTCCATTCCATACCTATTATATATTATTTATTAACTAATAGAATCATTTGACAGCAATATGGGCAAATATAATCCGATAATCTTGCCGACGCCAAGATATGTATTATATATTAAGCTCCCAAAAGAAATTTGCCAAAGAATTTAAAAACAGCTTTTTCGTACCGGATCTGCATCAGTAGAAGTAATATAATTGGGTAAAAGTGACTGATACCAAAACGAGTTAAGACCCTGCTCCACCAAAACACAAATTGCTGATTAACAACTAATTAAAACCCACTAAACAGAGAGAATCGGACTATATTTCGTTCAAAAACAATATTTTACATACTCAAAAAAAGCTCATTGAAGTTCACAATTCAAGAAAAAAGAATAAATTTGATGCACCTAGTAAACCAATAAGTAGTATTTATTTAGACTAAGGTTCGTATAACTGAGGTCAGGAGAGGAAATTGGCACTTTCTCTGTGGACACAAGCAATCGGAAATGTCATTTTACTTGACTGACTAAAAAATGCAATCGATTTCGGAGATAGTGATACCTGATAATTTGAAAAGTCTTCAATTTTTGCAAACTTACGTATGACATATCTACAACGAATAGAAACCAACTTCAAACTCATCCAAATATATTTTACACGGTGAATAGGAATCAAGTAAAGCCGATTGGCACCATCTCGTTAGTGGATCAGGTGGAAATGCGTCTTAGAGAGTATTTCATTCAGGAAAATCTGCAACCAGGAGATCCACTACCGAAAGAAGCCGAGTTGGCTGAAGATATGGGAGTAAGCCGGACTGCCCTTCGGGAAGGATTGGCCAGACTCAAAACACTGGGATTGATTGAATCCCGGAGAAACCGGGGTATTATCTTAACCCGACCCGACATTTTAGGAAGTATAGAGCGTGTGCTTGAACCTACGTTCCTCGACTCCACCACCCTGCAAGAAGTATTTGAGCTTCGACTGGTTCTGGAGTTGGGTATATCAGAGTTACTTTTCTTGCGTAAATCGAAAAAAGGTCTGGAGAAACTGGAAGAAATCGTACAAAAGGAAGAAAATACAGAGGATCGGTTATTAAAGACGAAGTGCGACGCTGATTTTCATGCTACACTTTATAAAATCTCCGGAAATCAAACGATTCTTCGATTTCAAAAAATGCTGCAACCGATCTTCAACTATGTGTACAATGGTACCATCGTGAGCCGATCGGAGGTAAAAAATCCGGTGAAGCACCGGGATTTACTGGAAATACTGAAGAATGGAAACTCGGCACAATTCAGAGATGCCATGAAGGTACACCTGCAAGTATATTTTGATACAATTCCTGAAAACATTTAGGAGCCTATAGGAAGGACTTGATGCATTCTGCAACTCGTCATTCTTAAGAGTTCATTAAAAATTACTTACCAAATGATTAGAGAACTAGCCATGGCATTGGTATCCCTATGCCTGATGAGTACATGGATCCCGTTGCAACCCGAAAGCCCAACGAGCAGCCGCTCTTCAGATAGCTGTGCTGATTGCGAATCAGTACTTATCGCCATTCTGGAATCAGCTGATGAAAATCTGCAAGCCGCCACCGTTGCAGCCGCCGGGCTCACCGAATCAGGATATGGTGAAAAGGTAAAACGAATATTATCCAAAAAGCTTGGGCAAGTGACGCTCTCAGACCAATGTGCAGTAGCTGCCGAATTAGTACGAGCCGGTGATTTTTCTAAGACAGGTATCTTACTAGATCTGGCAAAAGAAGGAACCCCAGAAGTGAAATCAGAGGCCTTCCAACAACTTTTT
>JAUILM010000475.1 GCA_030432855.1 Bacteroidia bacterium | reverse complement strand
GATCATAGACGAGACTATCTTTAATAACCAAATTGCTATCACACTCAAGATCATAAAGAATGAATGACTCTGGTGTGCTTCCGTATGCAGTTTCACGCTCCTTATCGAAGAAACCCAGCTTTGTCTGCAAGGCTTCGAAATCACCTTGCAAGGCTGACTCTACGGCTTCGGCATACAAAGCATTATATCCTGAGCAGGTCAGTGTAATGTCACCCAGTTCATGGGTGATCTTAGGTGGATTTTTATCCTCCACGGTCACCATGGTCCAGCACTTACTCCAGTTGCACCAATAATCCATGACCAGAAGTTCCACCGTCACATTCTGGCAGGCATCTTCACAGCAGAAAGGCACTTCTTTACTCCATCCCCCTCCGATTTGACTGGCCTGATCCCTCAAGGAAAGCATGGAGGCGATGGTCTTAGTATCATTGGCAACGAAGTCAAGATCTGCCGTAGAATCCAACTTGTAGCAGTAAAGATGGCTGAGGGCTGAGGCCAGGTTGCCATAGTAGTCATAGTCTCCACTTCCTGCGATCTCAACATGACAGGCAGTGTCTTCCAGCAGTTTATTGAAGGCAGCTGGACTGATCTGCCCATTTCCTTTGCATTGCAGAGTAGCATATTTAATGAGATCGTATGTCCATCCTGCCAGTATCAGAGAAGAACAGTCCTGACCATCAGCGCACAACCATTCCAGTGTTTTGGCGAAGTGTGCTTCTATCGGATTGATATTCTTATCATGCTCCAGTGTCGGGCACCAAACGCTATCATGATGCGCTCCAACACACAGGAGATCCAGGTCATCGCAGAGATTCATTCCACAAGCAGTAGCCCAATCTGATCTTCGGGCCAGTACCATACTTACTCCGCAATTATCGGAGCTTCCTTCATTTATGGATTCTGCTGATACCCATACGAGGGTATCCTCCAGTGTTACGTTGAGTCCTTTATCGCAGATGGCTACAGGTTTCAAAAAGTCCTTTACCATCACGTAGCAGGTGTCGCGAGTCACGTTATGACAGTTGTCATAAGCCTCAAAGTAGATTGGTAGCGGTGTTTCTGTGCGGGGTATCTTGACTTGCTTATGAGATTCCCAGTATCCTGTGCCTGGATTGTACTCGTAGGCAACAGTAGCCACGTGGGGGATAATTGCTTTCACGATTTTGACATCCGTACAGGTATCAATCGCCATGATAGGAGGGAGGTAAGTATATCCTTCACAATCATGCGCATCTGCAGGTACTAACAAATTGCCCATAGCATCATATCGTCCCTTGGTGGTATCCTTAACGATAGTGGGCCCCAGTGTATCGAATATCATGATCCATTGCACACACGTATCAAAAGAGCCTGTACAACCATTCTTGATGTACCAATCTCGTCGGATAGTGATCGGACATTCGCCGTCAAACGCCCAGTCCTTGTAATATATCAGTATGTCACATACTGAGGGAAGCTGTGGCCACAATGGTATAGTGTCGGCCATTGGAAATCCGGTAACATAGGGAGAGGGATGCCCGTTCTCGTCTTTCAGGTAATCATCATGACAATACACGGAGTCTTTTTCCGGCGGACATACGATCGTATCCGGTAGTGCTCGGATGGCAATCGTATCCATACAGAAATACTCCTCCTTGTTATAGGTAAAGCGCAGGGTTCTCTTCACCTGTTTAATGATGTTTTCACAATCCCCCAGTAGTACTTCATAGTCTACCACGGTACCTATTAATGTGTCCACACATTCTACTAATAGTCTGCAGCCGGGGAAGGTATCATTCTGGAAGGTTGGATCTATGGCAAACGGATGGTAGCAGTCTATCGTATCTGGTCCAGGTAGCGGCAGTATCTGTGGAGCATCCGACCGAAGATATATGAGCACAGACGAAGACACGCCCATCGGATTACAAACATCGTCGGTCACAGTAAGTGTCAAAGTAATCACACCTGCAACCAGATCAAGGGAGTCCGGGCAATAGAAACGAGCACCGGCAAATGTGTTGTCATCCAGGAAGGTACCGTAGCCATCGGTTGTCCAGAGAGCTTCCGTAGCACCAGAACCATTCGGATCGAATACTGCGCCCAATGTGGTCAAATCCAGACACTCAAGACCACATAAGGTATCTGGTGTACCGGCAGAAATCATAGCTCCAGGCAGGGCAATCAGCTCTACCAACCCACAGGTGCCGCACCCACCATCGGCCAGGGTGTCATCGTAGTAGAGAATATATGGAAATACACCGCCCGGATCTACTGCCGTGAGATCTCCTACGAAAGGTATTGACTTATTTTCATCAGTGAAGATCTCCGTAGTTGCATCGCCGCGAAATCCTTTTTCCTGAAGAAACTGCAGAATGTCAAAGGTGGCTCCGGGACAGATTTCGGTGAGAAAATCCACATCCATACCACCATCGGTGCGTACGTGTAATTGAATCTGTGAAATGGCGTAGCAGAATGGATCATCATTTATCATCACACGGGCAAACACAATACTGTCCGCTCCACATACACGGATATCTGCGGTAATCTCATTCAGCATACTATCGGCTTCGTTAAAGCTGGGATAGAGTCTGACGGTTGTATTGCTAGCATTGGTGGCACAGGCAGCTACCTCTGCAAGATCGAAATAAGCACATGGAGGATTCATTGTCATGATGTTTGGATCCTCACATTCAATTTTAAATCCATCGAGTGCTTCCGGTCCAAGAAAACCAAAATCTATATCATCCCGGTTTATACCTTCATTGCCGGTACAAAACCTGGCGATGGCAAACCCAGGAACGGTTTGATCATCGGCGTTAGAATCGGAAATTGAATCTCCAATTTGCATGGGTGAGGCTCCACCTACATATCCGAGTGCTTCCAGGTCGGCCAGATCAATCCGAAGTTCGTAGCAGTGATTGGGTAGTAGGTTGTCGAAGTAATATTCACCTCCACCACTTGTCACTTGTTGAGCTACCTGAGCCAGAGCATTCTCACTGTCAAGAAGTCTAATTCTGATACCGTCGATGCCATATTCTGATGGATCTTGCACACCATTGGCATTAGCATCGCACCACACATAGTTGCCCACGGCAGGTGGTGGTGGTAAAGCTGCGAATTCTATATCTCCCAGTCCATTAGCCTTGCCAAGTATGTACTGATCGACAAAGAGATAGTCTCTCGTTTTCTTTCCGGTGCTTGCATCATAGAAGTGCAGTCCCTGTGTAAAAAGTCCCCGAAATTCAAAGTAAGGGACGCGGGTCTCTCTTGGATTATGGACAGTGGCAACTACTTCATCACGACCGGGAAAAAGCACCATACCACCTGTGATGAGTTCGCCATGATGTGCCAGTTCGGTAGCATAGTAATCCTCATAAAAAAACTCACCTGCATAACTGGGTCCATCGTCCTTCCGATAGAAAAGACCATCATCAGAGTTCGTTTGCTCAAGGTTGAAGGAGCCGTTTCCATCGCTAAAGGCCTTCAGAATATCACCACACGCATAACCAATAATCAGGGTGCGATCACCTAATATGGTGTTGTAATTATTATGGCCCACCTGATGCGCCCATCGGTCCATCAATCCGATGACGATCGAACCATCACCGGTAAAGTTAATTTCAGAGACCATGGGTTGTGCATACGAACACAGCAGTGCGTTCCGAATATTAAGGGGTTCTCCTTTAGTGGGGATTTGTGTTTCCTCCCAGGTATCTACCCAGGGTTGCCAGGAAGAGGATCGCAAGGGTTGCGGCTTCTTCTGATCAGCATTGGAGGCTCTTTCTCTTGGGTATCCAAGAGGAAAAGACACCTCTTCTTTAAAACCGGCTGCAATGTTCTCAGGATCAAAAGATAGCACATAGGCAAAAAGGTGATCCCGGGACATTGACATGGATGCATCGGATACAATGCCGATATATCCCCTTCCATCGCGAAAGGTCAGTCCCCAGGGCCGGAGAATGCCGGATTGGGAAATACTGGTGCCTATAACTTCCAGACCGGATAGAATAGCTTCCCCCTTTTTTGGGATGAACCTCAGATTCAATTTCTTGTCCTTGGAAGTGGCATTAAGTTTTAGTACATGTGCCTTGCGAGCACCTCCACTAGCTGCTACGATATCAAAACTTTCTATTAGCAGCTCATCTCCATTGTAGATATCAAAGACCCGGTTGCCAGTACCCACGTTATTAGGTTCGGCAAAATGAAGGATGATTTCATAGTTCTCATCTACAGGTACTGGCACCTCATAGTTGAAAGTGCCCTTTCGGTAAGTCTGATACAGTTCTTCGGCACTGGTTTTTTCACTACCATTTAAGGTGTTAGTGATTGTAAATGCCGAATATCCCGCAGCACCCCCCTGCGAGTAGCGGTTCTTGTCCCATGCCACCTTATTAGGGTCTGTGAAGGACTCGGCGCCATCTACATTGCTGCTACCTCCGATATTTATACAGTGTCTAAATCTGAAATTGAGGTTAGGAATGCCTGGTAACTCTTCAATCAGATGGTTGGTCAGGTTTTCGCCGGTTACTGCAAACTCCTTTTGACCAATATCAAGCGTCATAATGGATCGTTGATGCAAATTGACCATCCAGAGGGTCCTTCCATCCTCACCGAGTTCAATGTCTCCAAAAGAGGTTTTTCCCACTTTATCAAAAGCATCCACATCATAGCTAGCCCTTCGTACACGGTCTTCCACGGTCGAAAGTGCATAGGGCATTGTATCATTGATTTCTACATCTACAATCTCTCGTATCACATGCCCCATGTCGATAGCCGGCCCTACGGAAGGCACTATCCCTTGTAATTTGAAATAGTTGACCGTAGGCTTATCTTTCATCTCACTGTAATCCAACCAATAAACAGCATCCAGTCCCTGAGGACCCAGTCCTACATGTCTCTTCAGAATCGTGGAAGCGAATGCACGGTTATGAGACCCTTGAAAAGCTACACCCCAGGTAGATCCTATTTGGCTAATACTGGCATCTTCGACGGGATCAGGACCTTCGCCACCAAATTGAGCGGCTACACCCTCAGCCAAAAATGGGAATCGCACAAAAGCAGGACTCTCCTTATGTAGATTGGAAGCGCCTTTTTCATAACAAGGGATCAGTATCTGAGCCGACTCCGCATCCATGAGGTGAGTACCTACCAGTACGGGTACATCCACCTGGTCACCATTGGACGC
>JAUILM010000474.1 GCA_030432855.1 Bacteroidia bacterium | reverse complement strand
AAATCCTACATGGTTGCACTTGACAAAATCGAAAGTATCGAAAAAGGCCGAATCAAAATTCACAAAAAATCCATACCAATTTCTGCTAGTTACCGTGACCATTTCCACCAACTAATAAAGTCTAAAAGTTAACTCCTTTCCTCGTTCACATTACACCTTCGTTTCTTTCAGGGACCTTTAATTACTTTTTGCAGATGAATATAGTGATTTGACAGATCTCCTTTTTCTGCTTAAGCTGAGTTATAGAATTTAGATCCATTGTAAAATCAATATCTAATTCTAGAAACATTGTAATGAAGACAGTCATAAGTCACTATCTAAACTTCCACTCCAGCGGGGCAGAGAAGGCAAATAAATGGTTACACAACGCGGCTGCGGCCTGGCTTATTGGGGCAGTTCTCGGACAATTGATATTCGCCTACTATATAGCCTCATTCTACGGAACCCATGCACTAAATAATGACTTCGAAAAATGGAATGAAATCTTACCGCACGGCTATCAAAAAGGGAAAATTTTTGACAATACCATCATGCTGCTGCATTTGCTTTTTGCGGCTATCATCATGATCAGTGCACCATTCCAATTTAGTCCCTTTATTCGAAGTAGATTCAGAACCTTCCATCGTTGGAATGGAAGACTTTACGTATTTGCAGCATTTCTGTTAAGTATTGGTGGCGTAGTCATTGTCCTTAGAAAAGGAACAGTGACAGGGTTAGTCGGAGATATTGGCATCAGTATCAACGCTTTACTAATCATGATCTTCGCATTCTTTGCGGTCATGAGAGCCCGTCAAAAGCAATTTAAGGAGCATAGTCGGTGGGCGCTGCGATTATATTTGGCTGTATGCGGAGTGTGGTTTTTTCGGATATTATTGATGTTATGGTTGATGGCTTTTGGACCGTTAGGCATTGACCTGGAGTATTTTCGAGGACCACTCATTTCCATACTCGGTTTTGCCCAATATCTTTTACCACTATCTATATTAGAATTTTATTTCTCCAGCAGACAGTCAGAGAGGAGTGGTCCGAAATTAATTATGATAGCGGCTTTGCTATTCTGCACTTTGGTAACTTTGGGTGGCATATTTGCCGCAAGTACAGGAATGTGGATACCCAGATTGGCAAGCCTGAGCTATTGAATCATAGTTTTTGAATCTTCAAATTTACAGACAATCTGACCTAAAATAATTTAGCCTCTAAAATTGGGATTAGGTGATACTGTTTGGGCACTAACAGACTTTTTCCAGTCTTCCAAAGACTGAAGCATTTCACTGGTTTTGTCTGGAAAATCTTTTGCAACATTACGTTCTTCACGAGCATCATCTTCAAGATTATATAGCTCCACGTCCTCCGCACCCAGATAATGTACCAGTTTCCATTCGCCGTGACGAATTGCACTGACAGGTGTGGTCGTAGGATAATAATGGGGATAATGCCAGAAGAGACTTCGTTCATTCATAGCTGTATAGCCCTCCTGTTCAAGTACCGTGAGAAAACTTTCACCTTCGACTCCATCAGGATGTGCGATATTTAATAGATCGCAGAGGGTAGGTACATAATCAATGGTGCTGATTGGGATATCGATCTGCCGGGGATTCGGATGTAGGAATGGAGCAGATATAATGGTGGGTATCCGAATACCTCCTTCATAAAGACTACCTTTTCCTGATCGCAAAGGACTATTATCTGTGACTTTGACATCACGATAATTATTCACAAATCCGCCATTATCAGAGAGCAGGACGAGTAAGGTGTTATTAAACAGACCCGTGGATTTAAGATGCGCTATCAATCGACCCACATTATCATCAATACTCTTGACCATGGCTGCATAGGTCTCGTTTTGATGTAGAAATGACTTTTGCTTCCTATTTTGAAAATACTGCACGTCACTTTCCTTCGCCTCGATGGGAGTATGTACTGAGTAATAATTTAGATTTAAAAATAGGGGTTTACCTTGGGCATCATTAATTATTTTTATCGCCTCATCGGTCAGGCGGTCAGTCAGGTATTCTCCCTGCCTGTCAGAAAAATAGTGATGGTCAGCATCTCGAGCCATGTCCGTGACAAATCGATACTCACCAAATGCATGCCCACGATACGGATAAAAGAAAGTCGGTGGAGCCCCTCTTTGACTGGCTGCATAGCTAACATCAAACCCCTGCGCCTCTGGAAAGTGCATTAAGTCTCCCAGATGCCATTTCCCTATATGTGCGGTACTATATCCTTTTTGTTTTAGGAGTTCTGCCAGGGTCACTTCCTCCAGTGGCAAATTCTCAATGGTAGGCGGCGTAATGAGAGGTTGAGCTTTCATGGTTTTTCGCTCGTGACCTGCCGCTTCGATCCAGATAGTAAGATGAAGTTTGGCGGGCGTCTTCCCTGTCATCATTGAGGCCCGTGTCGGTGAGCAAACCGGAGCCGCTGCATAACTATTTGTAAATACAAGGGAAGCATCCGCCAGCGCATCAATATTTGGTGTTTCATGTAGATCGGCCCCGTAGCATCCCAGATCAGCCCATCCCAAATCATCGACTGTAATGAATATGATGTTGGGAAGTTTATCTTCCTGGGATTGTGAAGAAAATGTAGCCAGGATAAGTGGGATGAAAAAGTAGAGTCGTAGCATATCTGAATGTAAGAAATATCAATTGATCTAATGGCTGCTCACCTTTCTCTATCCTTTTCTTTTTTTTTGAATGAGAAAGGGCAGTAGAATTGACAGGCCTAAATGATACTCACATATATGTGAATCGCCACTCCTTCAGCCCCTTGCTGGTCACCCCATTAGTACCAGGCAGGTATACTACGCTCAAAATTATCATACCACTCCATCACTTCACTAGACAGTTTTAAAATAGTCTGTAGCTCTTTGTCTCCGTAAGGAATCGCCCAGGGAATGGAGCCAATTAGATTGACTCCGATATACAAAGCCATTAACTTAAAGAAGTCTGCAGGTATATTATCATTGAAATAGCCATTGATCTGCCCTCTGGCAAATGAGACACTCTGGGATGCCGTCCAGGTGATTCGATTAAATTCTTCCCAGGGGTCTCCAAAATCTAAGCGGTTAAAATCTATTACCGCTAACTCCTGATCCGGTGTGAGTAAAAAATTGCCAACATGGTAATCGCCATGTAAGAGACTTTGAGATCTTCCCTCTAGCAAGAACCTATGATCCTCGATAGAGTTAATCACTTTCTCGGCGTGCGGGAAGTTAATGCTACAGCTGTGATATAGCTCTATCTTCCGACTTATTTTCCGCGTGTAATACGTATCCCAGCGCACACTATCGGCCGGACTTTTTACCTTGTGAATATGGCTCAATATTTGTCCGGAGCTATAACCCAACAAATACTGATTCCTCTCCGAAAAATTGCCCAGTACTTTCGTTAGTTCCTCCCCCTCTAACCAATTGAATATTCGAAAAGTATGCTTCCCATCATTACACAATCCGGAATCTATCAACTTTGACGTAAGGATATCCACCTTATTCAATCCACGCAGTGCTGCATAAAGCTGGCGCTCCTCCTCATATTTGTTGCCATCAGATATTCGGAGTAAAAATCGCCTGCCAACTTTGTCCTCCACAAAGTACTTTGCGTCTTCAGACCAACCTTCCTCTATTTTCCGAATAGCTTTCCAATCATTTGCCCCAGGAATACCAGCGATTATCTTGTCCATGCTCGGGCATTTCCAACAGGAATCTTCAGACAACCGATTTGAGAACCTTCACGCATGTTTAGCTTTGATTGATCACCTTTCCTTTCTATTCTGTGATCTCAATCCAATTACCCTCAGGATCGGCAATCACACTTTCATAGTACCCATCGCCCGTAGTACGGGGCTCTCCGATGATGCTGTGACCCGCATTGCGAATCCTTTCGGTGAGGGAATCCACCTTTTCCTTCGACCCTACCGAGATGGCAAAATGTGTTAACCCTAGCATAGATCCTGGTCTCTTGATAAGCTCCGAAATTTCCGGTCTGTGCATTAATTCTATTCTCGCGCCATCCTCGAACGATAAGAAATAAGAGGTGAACTGTTTCTTTGGATTATAGTACTTTTCATTGGATTGCAGGTCAAAAAACTGCAAGTAAAACTGTTTCATACCTTCCAGATCAGCCGTCCAAATAGCTATGTGTTCAATTTTCATTTAATGAAATTAATTGCTCCTCAGAGAGCTACGACAGCATCGAATTACTTTTCTTTATCAGCCTTTACTAGTTCATCATCCCGCCACAATCCCGTTGCCACCATTTTACCCTTGTCATCATAGAAAGTACCTTCTCCGCTCCGCACATCTTTTTCCCATTCTCCGACAAATTTCTGTCCATCCGGCCAATGATAGGTACCAGTACCATGTCTCAGATCATCTTTGTATTCACCATCGTAGGTGGCTCCATCCTGCCATTGAAAAACTCCCTTTCCATGCTTCAGGTTATTCAACCAATCTCCTTCATAGCGACTTCCTGTACTAAACAGGCCCACACCTGATCCATGCGCCTTTCCTTCCTTTATGTCGCCTACATAATACACCAAGTTTCCTTTGCGACTTTTAAAAGACAAATAATTGCCGGCGGTGTTTCCCTTCACCTGTACTTGGAGTTTGTCGGCAAACATCTCAGCTTTCTGCAATGCAAAAGCCATGGAATCTAATCTGTTTTGCAGATTCACGAGGGAGTCCGCATTCATTTCAGTATTAGCCACTGGTACCGCACTTCGGGGTGTCACCTGCACTGAAGCAAATTTAGGAAGTACGGGTCTGGGCTGAGCGTTAATCCAATTTTCCTGCGAACGGGTGATGGCCTCCTCGCGCACGCCAAGAAAAGTGACCAAACCAGGGTCCTCGATACCTACCCCTAACTGATCTATCAGCGAATGGGCTTTATCAAACTGATTATCTAGTAATAGCGTATCTACGGCCAAAAGCGTCTGTAAGAATTCCGCCTGGTTTTGCAATGAATCTCTTTGAGCTACAATCCGCTCCGTCTCTTTCTGCAATCCATCATACTTTGTATACATGAAAATCAGTGCAATAATAGAGAGGACAGCAATCAGTGGATATGCTATGTTTCTATTTCCCTTTGACAAACTCATGGTATATCAATTTTAATCAGAGCCACCTATTCATCTCTATGAATATCAGGCAATTTGTTTTTGATTTTTC
>JAUILM010000473.1 GCA_030432855.1 Bacteroidia bacterium | reverse complement strand
AGTATGTAAGAATGGATTAAATCTTCCCCAACCAAATTGACGATGAGCTCCACCATCATTAAAAAGACCATCGGAAACAAAAGAAATTACCTTGGGTCCTCCATCTATAATAATTGAAAAGAAATGCTTGCCTCCTGCACTGATCGTATGCTTATCCGAACTCCACACAGATTTTGTCCGCCCGTCAGTGAGCCGAATTTGTAGTCGATTATCTTCTACAACGGTCACACTCCATCCTCTCCCAAATTCATCTATTGTGCTCAGGAGCTTATCCCCGGGTACTACCTCATCCAGCGAAAGAGCAAATTCTACAGTAAAACCGGCAGGTACATTGCGTCCTCCCCCATCGACTCGATGGCGATCACGCTCATAAAACACGGTAGCAGGGGGTGCCGGGACTAAAATATTCTTTCCTGGATTTGGCAAGTCCACAGACAACATATCATCAGCAGCTGGCTGGGGATCGTCAAATTGTGACCAGAGCTTATCCAACAGATCCATATCTACCTTATGTACTCTCGCTATATCCTTCTGTGTCTCTGTAAAATATATTTGCCCATTTTCCTCGACCATGTCCGGATAGCTCATACGCACAATGGGATCATCGTCATAAAAAAGGATTTCGGGTTGAGACCATTTAATGATATTTCCTTTGGGCCCTTTTTCTTCGATTCCTCCCAGAATCCAGACAGGGTTTCTATCCTGATAGCCCATCGATCGCCGGCCCGGATGTGTAGCTATGTAGCGGCCACCGTGATTATGATACCAATAGAGGTATTTTCCATTTTCACACTTCCAGACAAAATTTGCAGCTCGAGGGTGCTTGACCAATCGGCCGTCAGCATACCGTAAATATTCAGGAGCGGTCCAGTTTCTTCCATTATCATAGCTGTATGCATGTGCAGGATATCCATCTATAGTTCGATAGACCGAAAAGAACGTTCCATCACTTAGGACTGTATAACTCTGTTCGCCGGCGATAGGTCCTCCTCCCCTGGGTGTGCGTAAACCCACCTCTCCTTCAGGAAGAGTCACCCAGGTGGCATCATCAGGATCATCTTTATCAAATAGATCCGGGCTCATGAGGAGTGCTCCTTCATTCGAAGTAAAGAATCCTTCTCCGAATCCGCCCACCTTTATTATGGGGACGAAAACTTCTTTCTCATGCACGAATGGCTTTCCAACGTTCCAAAAGAATTGAATGTCACCTTTGTATACATTGTTTTTGTCAATTTCAAAATTTCTAACCGGTAAGGTATACCGCTTGTCAGACCATGACCTTCCGTGATCGTCAGAATACTTCATCACAAAATATCCCTGACTGTCCACTCTTTTAACCACACCGTTTTTATACGGAGGTGAATTACCGATTATTGACCGGATATTGTCAGTGTTGTGATTATAAAATGCAAAGACACGTCCTGACGGAGCCTTAACCATCACAGCATATGAGGCTTCGGGACCATCTGCGGGTTCGAGCTCTTGTTTATCAATCCATGTCTTGCCCTGGTCCTCACTACGCCATGTAATAATATGCTGCCCACTTACACCTTCGTGTCCAGCCCCTGTCGTCATAATGCATAGCCAGGCCCCATCATCTGTCTGCACCACATAGGGTTGATCACTATACGCCTCATCCGGAATGATGTCTCCATGTACAATATTTCGCCAGTCTTCCTGTGCGGAAACAATCGCAGGAAATACCAGGAGACACATAACCCCCAGCAAACATCTTTTAATAAGCATACCGATTGATTTCATTTCTTTTTTTAAAACTATTTTCACCAGGTTGTATTTATGTCGAAACATGAATGTCCGGATATTCATGGCACAAGTAATATTTAGCATCTTCGTCTTCATGGATTTCAGGAAATCGCACACCATAATCCACCAGGAAGTAATTATCATTTAAATCATCACACACACTGGATATTTCACTACTGAGTGTATATCGATTACCATCGTGATGTATTCCCGTGCCTTCTTCTCCCCAAAATTGATGAATATGCATGGGAGGGATATTTAGAGACATTCCTGGTTGCAATCGAACAATCTCACCTGCTTCCAACCTCTTCGTAAAGCCATCCACCTGAATTGGAAAAGTGGACTTAAGAGGTTGGCCCTTCTCATCTGCTTTTGTCAGCTGTACAAGAATATTTCCACCGGCCCTGCAAATAATATCTTCACGTTTATTTTTGTGGTAATGGGCTGGCGCTCGCTGATTTTCCGGATCAATCAGTGTTTTCTCAGCATACTCTTTGGGAAATCGCTTATCCCGGTACTTTCCATTTCGCACAGTGAATAAAACACGTCCAATATTGTAAAAGTCGTTACTGCCAAAATCAGTGACATCCCAACCCAACATACAGGTCATGACCTCCTCATAGACGGGTAAGGCCTTATCCCAATCCTCTATCTTCCAGTAGGCAAAGGGAGGGAGCTGAAATTTTAGCTCCCTCGTAATATGAATGGCGTCCTCAATACTCTTGTTAACTATTGATCTGGATAGTACTGTCGTCATTTTCTGGTTCTCTCTTTGTTCTCAAAATCGCTTCTCACGGGGCCGAGCCCCTCAAATACATCAATCCCTGCTTTACCAAACTATTGATGTAATTATTTTAACTTTGTCAAATATCATATCAAATTTGCTGTCTTACCAATAGTATATTTGCTGGTTCTGATACAATATTATCTTTAGGGAAAAATAAACTACAACGTCGAAAACATTATGAAACCACTCTTAATGCGTCATGTCCAGGCATCCAACGGCTCTTTCAAAGTATGGGCAAACGGCTCTCCTTATATGCACAATCCATGGCATTATCATCCTGAGTGTGAGCTAACTTTCATACAGGAAGGTAAAGGAACGCTGTATATAGGTGACCGAATGATCGAATATAGCGCCAATGATTTCATTTTACTGGGGCCTAATCTTCCGCATGAGTGGCGAAGTGATTATGAGGAAAATCCGGACTACCATTCCAGAAGTTTAGCCATACATTTCAACCGGGATCTGTTTGGTAGCAGTTTTTACCAACTTCCTGAAGTAAGTTCCATAAATCGGATTTTGGACAAGGCAAACAGAGGACTTAAAATCGAAAACCCTAAGACCAAGGCAAAGGTGAAAAAGAAATTGGTGAAGCTGTATTCCAGCGAGGGCATCAGCAGAATCTGTAAATTACTGGATATCCTGGATGTTATCTCCAGGTCTCCCGGTTTGTCCTACCTTGCCAGTTCGAGTTTTACAAATGCTACAGATTATAGTCAGAGTAAGAGACTGAACATCGTCTATGACTATGTCAAGGAAAACTTCAGAAATCCAATTACTATTCGGGAAGTAGCACAGCTGATCAATATGATCGATTCCTCTTTTTGTCGGTATTTTAAAGAACGGACTAAAAAGTCCTTCATCGCATACCTTAATGAAGTAAGAATTGGATATGCCTGTCGGTTATTATTAGAAGGAGAATTGAATATTTCCCAGGTAGCCTACGAAAGTGGATTTTCCAATATTTCGAATTTTAATAAGAATTTCAAAAACATAAAATCCATAACCCCCTCGCAGTTTATAAAAGAGTACCGGAAGGAATAGCAATAAAATAATTAACTAGCTTTTGAGAACTTACTCTCAGAAGTTACAGCTACCTTTCTTTCGGCCAGTAAATTATCGGCAATCTCTTCAAGCATGGCATCAAACCGATCTGCATTTCGCTCTCCCGCTTTGTGCAATAGATTGATGTTATTCTCTGATGCATTATCCATGCGTCGATCGGCGTCAAAAATACCCGGATCAATTCTAAATATTTTACCTGCTGACCGGAGTGATGATTTAAAGATTTGCTCGACTTGGTGTTGTACTGTATCAGTACTTCCCATCATGCGTACTTTCGTCACCGTTTTCAACCATCCTAACAAGCCCTTTCTTTCCAACTTCTCACAGTTAGTAGGTTGTGTTTTAATGCCCGTGCCCAGCGAAACCATGATGATGTCATCAGCCGTAATGCGGTCACCAGAATTCCATCCTCTCAAATGAGAAAAATCAGACTTGATCACTTCAGTGTAAGCACATAGTGAAGGATTATTGGCAATCACTCCACCATCTATCATGGTGTGACATTCTCCGTACTCCGACAAGAGTCTTGCAGGTCGGAAGAATGAAGGTGCTGCAGAAGTAGCTCTTGCAACTTCCCATATCCTGAAATTCTTGCGCGCATTATTTCGTGCTGAACACCTGGTGAAGAATTGGGATTGTTCTTTGGTAATATTATATGCTGTGATCAAACAAGGTTTAACAAACTGATGGATGAAATGATTTTCACCAAACGTCTCTTTGAGCGCTTCATTGATGCCTCTCGCTCGAAACTTATAGCGGAGCAGGCCAAAGTAGCTCTTCAGATTATCGAGAAAGCTGGTCCTGAATATTTGACTTCCTTTCTTAAGGTATAGATCCAGAGCATCTTTTGCACTATATCGGCTCTTCACTGGATTGTCCTTATCAGGAGCTAGGTAGACGCTGGCAAGGATACCTCCCGTGCTAGTGCCAGCGATAAAGTCAAAGTGGTCAGAAAGTCTCACGGTGGCATCCCCGGACTTATCCTGAAGCTTTTGCTCCAGATGTGCCAGGAGAGTTGCCGGAATGATGCCACGAATGCCTCCTCCATCGATAGACAGCACGCGGATTTTCTGACGAGATGATACCTGAGGAGTAAGGGTTGATATTTTCGTGACTTCTGACATTTTCATTCGCTTTATTAACTGTGTAATAAGGCACACTGAATGTCCTGGCAATAACTGGCTATTTTTTCCAGGTTGCCTGTAAACACCTTGTTTCATCCATCAACCTCGTCACTGAATCACCTGGGGACTCCTAAAATCATGCTAAAGGATGATACCGCCCTCCCTGTGACTGACCTAACTTTGACATCATTAGATCACCAAATAAATTAGCAATGAGAGTTAAACTACTTTTTCTGATACCTTTTCTACTAGGATTTGTGCTCACCGCTTCAGCTCAAAAGAAACCTGCTTCACTTAAGGCGTTAAAGCTCAAGTCAGCGACTACCGCAGATTTGACCTCTGTGCAAACCAATGCCTTTACCATGAATCAGGGAATTCTCAAACCTGCCAAAGGTTATGAGCTTAAGATTTCGGGTGACCGATTCATTATCATTCC
>JAUILM010000472.1 GCA_030432855.1 Bacteroidia bacterium | reverse complement strand
AGATATTCCCCTTCAGTTGGAAGAGCCGGCCATGAATGCTATTTATGGTGATGAAGATGGCATCCTTATTGGTGGATCCGATCAAATGATTTTTTACAACCCTCTTGGCGTTCAGGGAGGTAACCATCAAATCTTTTTTGATGATATACTTTTATTCAACAATTCGATTGATTTTCTAAGGCAGTCGGAATTTTCACATCAGGAAAACTTTCTCGACTTTTATCTGAATAAGGTTAGCTACGTGGACCGTGACAATGTGTCCTATACATACAAACTTGAAGGACTTGAAGATACATGGAGGCAAACACGGAATGAACATGTCTCATTTTCAAATTTAGCACCAGGAGCTTATATGATGAGAGTGCGTCCTGTCGTCGGTGACGTTCCATTATCCTCAAAGGAGATAGCATATTCATTTCTCATTAAAAAACCTTTTTGGCAGCGACTCTGGTTTCTCCTTTTATTAGGTGTGGGTGTATTTGGTTTGATGGTACTATACCAAAAATACAGAGAAGCACGCATCAATCGCCTGGCATCTATAGAAAGGGATAGAATCGAGGCTCGATATGAAATACTCAAGGCACAAATTAACCCGCACTTTTTGTTCAATAGCTTTAATAATTTGGCGAATGTGGTTGAAGAGGATCCCCGAGAGGCTGTACAGTACATCGAAAAGTTGTCAGATTACTATCGTACGATAATTCAGTACAGGGATCATCGTCTTATACCGCTGGAAGAAGAGTTAAATCTTATTCGAGATTTTATTTACCTCTTAAAAAGACGGTTTGGAAAGAACTTGCGTGTCGATATAAACTTAAGTAGGACCAGCATGTTGATTCCACCACTGACTTTGCAGATCCTCATCGAAAATGCGGTGAAACATAATGTGATAGCCACCAAAAACCCCTTATTCATTAAAATAAAGGACGTTGATGACTACCTTGTTGTCAGTAACAATATGCAGCCAAAGAAGACGCAGGAACCTTCGACCCGATTTGGTTTAGAAAGCATCAATCATTGGTTTGAGTTGGTAAGCAAGAAAAAAGTCATTATATCCAGAACAGAGAATGAGTTTATAGTAAAGTTACCATGGTTAGCAATCGACAAATATGAAAGCATTAATCGTTGAAGATGAAGCAGGCGCTGCCACCCGTCTGAGAAAGGTGGTGGCTGAAATAGATAGTTCCATCGAGTGGATTGGATGGGAAGAGACCATTGAAGGTGCCGTGCAGTGGATTGATAAACATCCCGCTCCTGATGTCATTTTCATGGATATTCATCTGGCTGATGGTAGTTGTTTTGAGATATTTGATCAGACCAGGGTGGATTGTCCCGTTATATTTACGACGGCCTATGATGAGTATGCGTTGAAGGCTTTTGAGCAGCATTCACTGGACTATGTGCTTAAACCCCTCAAGAGAAATCAATTGGAAAGAGCACTTGATAAGTTGCACAAATACTATAATAGTCGTTCTGAAGCCAATACAGAGGCTGCTTTTACCAACGCATTAAGTGCTTCGGATGAACTTCGCCGCATGTTGGTTAAGGTGGGCCCCAAGATCACTTTGGTAAAACTGGAGGATGTTGCGTATTTCTATTCTCAGAATAAAATCACCTTCCTGGTCACCAAAGAGGGTAGGAGATACCCTCTGGATAAGAGCCTGGAATATGTAGAAAGTAATCTTTTTGACGAATCCTTCTTCCGGGTAAATCGACAGTTTATCATTCATATGGATGCTCTAAATGGTATGGTTAGCCATACCAAAGGACGAGTAAAACTTACGCTTAAGCCACCGACAGAGGGTGATATCGTAGTCAGTACTGAAAGATCTCCAAGGTTTAAGAAATGGCTAACCGCATAATACTGTTATAAGCATCCCTTTGCGACACTTCCATGTCACCTGATTTCCCTGTCGGATTCAGTGTAGTTATTGTCCCATTCAGTCTTTTATCAAATGATCTCTGTATTCATTGGTCAGAGTTTTGTGTTCTTAAAGCAAAATTAAGACAGTACAAGGATCTAATATCATTGACCGATATATGCTACATGTAAGTAAATCCGCCCTTATCCTATCTCTTATCCTCATTTGCCTGGGGTTAGTGGGGATTTCCTGCAGGACAGAAATTCCCTTTGAGGAGGATTTTGATGATATGGTTGGTAACCCTGTAGATACCATGATGACAGATAGTACTGGCGTGCCCACTGATACCACTACCATGGAATCAGAAGTGGCTTGTGACTCGACGGTTATTTACTTTGATCAACAGATATTGCCAATATTCCAGGGAAGCTGTGCATATAGTGGATGCCACGATGCCAAGACAGCTCAGGAAGGAATAATCCTGGATAGTTATGAGAATATCATGCGTCGCGATGAGGAAGATTTGATTATTCCCTTCAATGTTGAGAAATCGGAAGTTTTCGAGAAAATTACTGAAGATGATCCAGATGACATCATGCCACCACTACCTAATAATCCACTTTCCGAGGGGCAGATTCAACTGATCAGAACCTGGATAGAGCAGGGAGCTGAAAACGTTTCATGTGAAGTAAATACGGGATGTGAAACTTCTGATGTTTCTTATAGTCAGCAGATCGCACCCATCCTGGATACAAAGTGCAGGGGATGCCATGGTACCAACAATCCCAATGCCGGACTTAATTTATTGGACTATGGTACAGTGGCTTCTACAGGTAAGTCAGGCAGACTAATGGGTGCACTTAACTGGAGTGATGGATACGTGATGATGCCACAGGGGATGGAAAAGCTACCCGCATGCGATTTAAATTTGATACAGGCCTGGATCGATCAGGGAGCTCTAAATAATTAAAAGTAATGATCTTGATGCATCATAATAAATTAACTTCTCTAAGGACTTTTCTACTACTCACGACTTTGCTTTGTCTGGGTTTGAATGGATGTTATTACGATGTAGAGGAGGATTTTAAGAAAATGGTCGATTGCAATACGGATGGTGTATCCTATACAAATGATATAGTTCCGATTTTGCAAAATCGGTGCTATAAATGTCATGCGGAGGGATTAAATCTGGGAAATGTCACGCTGGAGGGATATGATCGACTGAAGTTGTTGGTCAACAGTGGTAGATTCTTAGGCGCCATTCGAAGAGATCCAGGTTTTTCACCCATGCCTCAGAACGAAGCCATGTTGCCTGATTGTCAAATAATGAAAATCTCGGCCTGGATTGAAGCCGGTGCACCAAATAATTGATATGAAAAAAATACTCGGTATAGGTTTTTTATTGATGTTATTATTGGGTGGTATAGGATACTATTACACTCAACATGATCATCGAAATGCTATCCGTTCTGTAGCTCCTGATTTTACACTCTCTGCCAGTGAGGTATTTGCCATGTTTGAAGAAGATGAACAAGAAGCGAATAAGAAGTTACTGGGCAAAACAGTAGCGCTGGAGGGAGTCGTGAGTTCAATTTCCAGTACTCCTGAAAAGATATCGATTTCGCTGGAATCAGGGGCTCCTATAGGAGAAGTTGTCTGTGAATTAAATATGAACCTGGTTGAAAGTATGGGCCAGGTATCGGTGGGTAAAGTGATCAATATAAAAGGCGAATGCTCAGGTAAATTGATCGATGTAATATTTGTAAACTGTGTAATCGAATGAAAATGAAATATTGTCAAATAGTAATAGTAGTAATTAGTTTATTCACGCTGCCAAATCTGTCGAACGGACAGGTCTACATTAGTAAGGATGCAGAGATCAGCTTTTATTCATATACACCTATTGAGGAGATAAAAGCTGTAAATGATAAGGGGGTAAGTGTCCTTAGCTTTGATGATTCTAAAGTCGAATTTAGTGTATTGATCAAAGGATTTCACTTTAAAAATGCATTGATGCAGACACACTTTAATGAGAATTATATGGATTCAGACAATTATCCCAAGGCTGTATTTAAAAGTAGATCTGTCATCAGTGAATATTGATGTCGATGGAGAGTATACTGTGCCCGTTAAAGGAGTGCTGACTGTCCGGGGTGTGGATAAGGAAGTTGATACGGAAGGAACTATACAGGTAAACAGTGGGAAGGTTAGCGCCATGGCTAAATTTGTTGTGTCGCCTTCAGATTTCAAAATTGAAATACCGTCTCTGGTAGAAGGTAAGATTGCCAAGGAAATAGAAGTAAGCGTGAATTCAGTTTATGAATTATACGATAAATCATGAATCGTTAGGATTAATCAAATCGAGGTTTAGGAATTATTGAATATGGGAAGCTTTAGTAAGTGTTTGATCAGTATTCTTCTTTTAGCAAGTTATCATGCCAGAAGTCAGGAAGACTTGCTTTCGATGTTGGAGAATGAGCCAGTAACAGAATATGCTACCGCAATTTTTAAGACCACCAGGATTGTCAATGGGCACTCGATTGAAACGACTCCCAGGTCTATACTTGATATTAAAATATCGCATCGCTTCGGTTTTTTAGAAAATGGTCTCTACGATCTTTTTGGTCTTGATGCGGCTACGATAAGAATTGGTGCAGATTGGGGAGTTACTGATTTTCTGACGCTGGGTGCCGGTAGGAGTAGTCTGGAAAAGACGTACGATATCTACGCCAAGTATCGTCTGCTTCGTCAGTCTAAGGGAGAGCGAAATATACCTTTGAGCATCGTTTATGTGGGTACCGCAGCAATAAATACACTTAAATATGAAGACCCTGAGGCTTCTAACCTGTTCACAAGTCGTTTGTTCTATAGTCATCAACTCTTGTTAGCCAGAAAATTCACAGAGGGATTGAGCTTACAAATCATGCCTACGGTTGTACACCGAAATCTTACACAGACGCATAATGAGTCTCATGATGTGATTTCCATTGGCATTGGCGGCAGGCAGAAGATATCCAAGAGAGTGAGCATCAATTTCGAATATTACTATGTTCTTCCGGATCAACTAGCAGAGCAATATCGTAACAGCTTAAGTATCGGGTTTGATATCGAAACAGGAGGACATGTGTTTCAACTCCACTTTACTAATAGTACCAGTATGATCTATAAAGGCTTTATCACTGAAACGGTAGGAGACTGGTTAGATGGGGGTGTGCATTTTGGTTTCAATATTAGCAGAGCCTTCACCTTAGGAAAGTAATTTTTTTCTCTTCATCTATCATTTAAATCCATCCGGATACTTGCATAGTTGGACTTAGT
>JAUILM010000471.1 GCA_030432855.1 Bacteroidia bacterium | reverse complement strand
CACAGAATTTTGGGAGCGGTTTTCCTATTATGGCATGCGCGCCATACTTATCCTCTTTATGACCACAGAGGCCGCGCAGGAAGGACTTGGACTTGACACAGAAACCGCGGGTGCGGCATATGGTCTTTATACGGCTGCAGTATATCTTCTATCCTTACCGGGTGGGTGGTTTGCCGACAATCTAATTGGACAAAAGAAAGCCATCTGGTATGGTGGAATAATGATCATGATTGGTCACCTCATCCTGGCTATTCCTGCGGGTCCGGGGATCTTTTTTCTGGGCCTGGCATTTGTTGCCATGGGTACAGGTTTTCTCAAACCCAATATCAGTTCGATTGTGGGTGCACTCTATGGAGATGATAAAGGGGCGCGAAGAGATGCTGGCTTCTCCATTTTTTATATGAGTATAAATCTGGGCTCATTCTTTGGTCAAATCTTCGTACCCATCATAGCAGCTTACAACTGGCATCTAGGATTTGGACTTGCTGCTATTGGAATGGCCGCAGGGCTTATCTGGTTTAAGGTCACGAACAAAAAGCACCTGGCCGGTATCGGTGATGTGCCAGAAAGAAAAGTGAAGCAAGATCTACAGCAAACGCCCATTCAAGGTGTGCTGAAATGGGCTATTCCACTACTCCTTGTTGCAGTACTGTTATTGCTCCAGGTGACCGGGCAAATCAACATTACCACCACTACAGGTATTGCGGAAGCAATGAAGGCTGTGATTCTTCTTATTGTGGCGTTCTATTTTGCATATGTAATTTTCACTGGCAACCTCAACAGAGAGGAAGTGCGAAAGATTCTTGTGATTGCCGTTCTATTTGTGGGGGCTGCGATATTTTGGTCTGGTTTTGAGCAAGCGGGTAGCGCATTAAATCTATA
Organism: Bacteroidia bacterium; assembly: GCA_030432855.1. Classification (GTDB taxonomy): domain Bacteria; phylum Bacteroidota; class Bacteroidia; order Chitinophagales; family Saprospiraceae; genus JABDMH01. The sequence goes on along the minus strand of JAUILM010000471.1, from coordinate 4,307 downwards.
TGCACGTGACTTCACTATGCGCAATGTTTTTGGATGGGAGATGCCAGCTGGTGTCCTCCAATCTGTTAATCCGGCGTTCATCATCATCTTCGCACCACTAATGGGTGCATTGTGGGTGAAGCTAGCCGCGAAGAATCTGAATCCCCGGACGCCTATTAAGTTTGCCATTGGCCTCGTATTGCTCGGGCTGGGATTCCTGGTAATGGTATACGCAGCTAAGATTGCTACTACGGGTGCCAAGACAGGGATGTTCTTCCTGGTAGTCACATACTTCCTACATTCCATTGGTGAGCTGACACTGAGTCCAGTTGGACTAAGTGCTATGACCAAGCTTTCACCTGCAAAATATGTCAGTCAGATGATGGGGATATGGTTTGTGGCAGCGGCCCTGGGAAATCTTATCGCAGGGACCTTTGGGGGACATTTCGATCCTTCCAACGTACAACAAATGCCAGACTTGTTTATGACCTTTGTGAAGCTTCCTGTTGGAGCAGGATTGGTCATGCTGGCTTTAAGCCCCATCTTTAATCGATGGATGGGTGATGTGAAATAATCTAGAATAGAGAAGTCTGTGCTCCCTCATCACTTGCCTGTGGAGTGATTAGATCTGCATCATTCTCGGTCACCTTTCCTACTCTTGATGAGACTTCATATGCGTTCATAGATTCATCCGGAGGTGGATTTAGAATAGCCAGTGCATCTTGTGCAGGCATATCCACATCCAGCCAGCTCATTTCCTGATCCGGAGACAGTATGGCAGGCATCCTATCATGAATGTGAGCAATCCCGGGACTGGGTTCCTGGGTGAGCAACGTGTAGGTTTCATAGACGACACCTTCTGGAGATTTCCATTTTGCCCATAGACCTGCTACGGTAAATATCTCCTGGTTTTTTACTGTGATCCGGAAAGGTTGCTTTTGCTTTCCCATTTTCTTCCATTCATAGTAGCCGTCCATCGGTACAATACAGCGTCGTTTTTCCATTGCTGATTTAAAAGCTGACTTTTCCAGTACGGTTTCCTTTCTGGCATTAATCATTTTATATCCAACCCGCACATCTTTTGCCCAAAAAGGAATTAGACCCCATCGGAGAGGTCGAAAATGCTCCGGGTCCTCATTAGTGATGACAGGCATGACATGAGTAGGCGCCACATTGTAGTTAGGTAGAGGGTTGTACTTTTCAAGATCTTCAGAATAGAAGGTAGCCTTGAAGCGGGCTTCCAGCTCTTTTTCTGATTTAGTAAGAGATGATCTTCCACACATAGCGCGTTTATTATTTGTATGACCCGGATTATGTATTAGACTTTCTATTGCGAGCCAAAGCTACTGCAAAGATGGGCACATAAGCACTTTTTGATTCTCACCATGATGGTGACTATGCTTGCGAGTCAAAAAGTACTTGGAGCGTCTTGCCTGGCGGCCAGACAGGCCCGTCTTTATTGTATCTTTTGCTCTCATGACGAAACCCTAACGCTTAATCCGGGTATAAGCTTGCAAAATTGTAATTTCAAGATGCATCTTTCATGTGACAATGAAAAATTATGGGTGAGGTAGTGATGGTACTTGGGTCATATTTACTAAGAATGGGGCTGGTCATTTTGCTCTTGCTTTCAGGTTTACATCCATCGGTTTTAAGGGCACAAACACACTACAGTCATCGATTCACTAGGGCCCTGGAAGATTGCAATGCCACCTTCATTCAACCCATAGAAAATCAATACCGTCCCAAAATGTTGAGGAAAGATGCATTTGGGCGTTATGATCAAGTCATAGAAACACGATCTAAGGACTTCGAAATGCGATTCATGCTCGATCCGAATTATCACAAAGATGTGCCGAATATTACTTGTCTAGCATTAGCTTCTTCCCTTGCCACCAACGCACAGCATTTTGATATACAAATCAACATATTTCCTCAAGAAGATGCGCAGGCCTACTATCATGCAGACTGGGCAGCATATGCAGATTTCATCCCAAAAAGAAGCTTGACTGATAAGTACTATGCCCGTCTGGTAACAATCTACAGAGTTGGTAGCGGCATTATGCACCAAATCATGCTCTTTGATGAACATAGTGATGAAAAAGACCGAAGGCTCTATTCGCTTTCCTTCAAGGACCCTACGGATTCTTTCTGAATTGACTTTTGATTTTCGTACAGGTATTTAATTCGGGTCTCGACTCGATCTTCATAGATTTCCAGTAGTGCATACCCTATGTAATGATGATCAACAGCAAAATCCTGGATATCACCACGGAGTTGAAAGTAGCATGACGGAAGAATTCTGATTGTCATTCCATCCAGTTGTACTGTTTTGTCAATATGATAGTGACCACATAAAATGTAAGGTGGTACGGCAAACCTTTGTAAAATCTCGAGCACCTCTTCATGATCACGGAGCTTGTGATTAAGATCCATATACGGAACATGCATGATACCTGGCGGATGATGTATAAGGACAATGACGGGTTCTTTACTTTCTGTAAAACGCGAGAGCCAACTTTTCTGGTCTCTGGAAAGTTCACCTCTGGACGAGTCCAGAAAAATCACCCTATTGTTATTTGTCAATAACTCTGTCCAGTACATTTCATCACCATGCATATGAACTGCCTGTTGACTAAATACTTCACTTAGCATATGAGAGTCATCATGATTGCCCGCAATGATTCGATAGGGAATTTTTAAATTTTCCAGAACACCCTGCTGCCATTGATACGTCTCCAACCGTGGCTCCTTCAGACAAAGGTCTCCACCGATCCAGATGAAATCCGGCTCGGACATCTTTATATCCTCGAATACACGCAAAAAATTCGTCCTTACATCGACGCCATGTGAGGTTTTTCCGGATATGCTGGTGTGTAAGTCGGTGACTACTGCCACTCGAATCGGATTTATATTTTTTTTTGACGAAAATTCCACGCAGTTAATATATTGTTAAACCAAAAATGTTGGAAAACTCGCACATTACCAAGTCGTTAGCATCTTTAGCCGACGAGTAGGTGCAATCTTAAGAAACGAAACCATGAAAAGACTAATTTCTCTCATAATTGCCGGTATGTCAGGGGGCCTAATTGTTCTCGGTGGCATATTACTCGTGCAGGGAGACCTCCTCACAGGTACAAAACACTCCAATGTTCAATTTACCAGTTCTCCCCGTGTAATTGAGGAGAAAATACCTGAAGATTTCGCGGATGCAGCAGAAGCTGCCATGCCCGCTGTCGTACACATTAGTGCTGAAGCTGCATTATCCAGCCTGAATGAGCAGCGAAGTAGAAGGCGGGACCCATTTAGTTTTTTCTTTGGTGATGATTTCTTCGGGAGCCCTCAGCCAAGATCAGGTAAGGGGAGTGGAGTGATCATTTCAGAGGATGGATATATCGTGACTAATAATCATGTCATTGACTTTGCCGATCAGCTGGAAGTGACCCTCTTTGATGATCGAAAATTTAAGGCAACACTTATCGGACAAGATCCACGTACAGATATTGCGGTTATCAAGATCGATACCGATAATCTACCCTATCTAAAGTTTGGAAACTCCGATGAGATCAGAGTGGGAGAATGGGTACTTGCTGTGGGTAACCCCTTTGATTTGACTTCTACCGTTACGGCAGGGATTATTAGTGCTAAGGGTAGAAATAAGATCATAAAAAGAAATGATGCCATAGAGGACTTCATTCAGACAGATGCTGTCGTTAATCCTGGCAATAGTGGAGGGGCCCTGGTCAATACCGAAGGCGATCTGATCGGTGTAAACACTGCCATTGCTACTGCCACAGGATACTATGCGGGATATTCGTTTGCTATTCCCTCTAACATGTTACAACCTGTCGTTGAGAATATAATAGAGCACGGTGGGCCCAGAGGTAGCCTGGGACTATACGTTGCCGCCATCGCCGATTATGAAGCCTATGAAGAAATAGACCTAGACGTGGACCAGGGCGTGGTAGTAACGCAGGTTGAGGATGGAGGAGCTGCCCAGTACGCAGGTATTCTTCCTGCAGATGTGATTGTGAAAATCGATGGACAGGATGTTAAATCTGCAGACAACCTCGTTAAGATAATGCAGCAGTTTCAGATTGGTGACGAGGTAGTAATCACCATAAGTCGCAAGGGAAAAGTTAAAAAAGTTAATGTTAGATTAAAAGCATAAGTTCTGTGATAACTATTCAGTTATAAAGGTGTTATACAGATACACCGTCACAAACTAAAGAAAAGGTTTAAGTTGGTTTTTCGTTTTGTTTTGATGCGCCTGTCAGTTCTCTGTCAGGCGCTTTTTTTATGCCGTTATGGATACGAAAAAAGCCGTG
>JAUILM010000470.1 GCA_030432855.1 Bacteroidia bacterium | reverse complement strand
AAACTAAAATCCTGGCAATACAATCCGATTCTGGCGTCATCAGGATTTGAAGCACTTTCTATGATCACAAACAAGGGCCCTTTTGATATGGTACTTACGGATATGCAAATGCCAGAGATGGATGGCGTCCAACTGGCTACCCTGATCAGAAAAAAGCGGCCGAAAGTGCCTATAATCCTTCTCAGTTCGCTAGGTGATAGTAGCTACAGTAGATATCCTGAACTATTCTCTGCCGTCTTAACAAAACCGATCAAGCATCGACAGCTATATAAGATTATGCTCAGGCAGTTTCAGACTCCTGCGACACCGACAGTCAACCATGTCAACAAAGGAACGATGTCAGCCGACTTTGCCAAATTACATCCCGCTCGAATCCTGGTAGCCGAAGACAATCTGATCAATCAAAGAGTCATTGCCAGACTTCTTATGAAACTTGGATTTTCACCGGATTTAGTTGAAAATGGCCTCGAAGTTCTCAGTAAGGTCGAGAAGGAAACCTACGATATTGTCCTGATGGACGTGCAGATGCCTGAAATGGATGGGCTCGAAGCTACCCAAAAGATCAGACAACAAATGCCTGAAAGACCCGTGATCATAGCGATGACGGCCAATGCCATGGAGGGAGATCGACAGAAGTGTATAGATGCCGGTATGGACGACTATCTAAGCAAACCCATCCGGGTCAATCAATTGAAGGAAAAACTGGCGCAATGGGCACCTGCACTTGAAGGATCATAGGGTTGGTATAGAAAAATACAGCCGTCATTGACTCACTCATGGTCTTTATTGGCTCCTCCTGCACCATGCTTTACATTTGCTCTCTATGGGATCGTTACTATTTCGCCAGTCTCCTCTTTGTCGTGAGTAAGATTTGTGTTAACGCCATTCACCACTAAAACCGGTACTATAAGGTCACTCGCTCCTTCCTGACACTATGTCTAGTCGTTCCGCAATTTATTTCAGGTTATACAATCAATATTACTTCTCGGACATTGCAGTGGATTTCAAATTACTGACCGCGAAGAGGATGTGCAAGCAAAAGAATGGGATATTGATCACCCCTTGGTGAACTGAAGCCGTGAAGAACAAGTACCTTTTAGATGCTTTTTTACAAACTGACCAGAGTAGTATCATTAATTGATATTGAAAAGCTAAAGAATTGTAAAAAGCCTTCAAAAGAGTCTATTTTAGACTATTTGAGTGACTCCCGAGAGTGTCACGATATAGTGAAACACTATATTTACGATTTTCAGAGGATCTCGCTGAGTCTCTTATATTTTACTCCTTGAGGTAGGTATAAGGTGTAATTACCAGTACTTCTACCAGGTGAAGATTCCCTTTATCTGTTGGGATAATAATTTTTTCTTACAAAAAATTCATGATCTCAATAGTCTCATAGAATTACAAAAGTAAGCTAGCTATGGATGATGATAAACTACAATCTATGAAGAAGAAATTTGATGCTTGCCTCGCATTGGAATATTCAAATCCAGCATATGCAAGCATGCATCACATTACTGTGCTAGCCTTTATGTTGCAGACTGGAAGATATACGCAAGCATATGAGGAGTATGCTTTGAATATGTTAAAGAACTTCCTATCCCATCCATATAAAATCCCTAGGAAGTCAACAATTAAATCATATAATCTCCAACTGTCAAAGTCTAAAAGAAAGGGGACCATATTTACAAAAAGCTCCACAAAAGTTCTTGATACAAAAATGACTATCCTAGATGTAAGACTCAATACTCCAAACCATTACTGTGAAGATGTAATCGCGTGGGCCAAATCGATCATTGATATTTCTTAAAGCAGTTTGCTTCTGGAAGAAAAGATAAAAACGAGATTAGAGCTGCTTATCTTGTTCGTTCCTCCTCTCTAGGAACTCGAAACATGTCGAAAACGTACTTTGTTCCCCATGGACATATGATTTCAATCTCCGGATGACACATGTTCCATCATAAGCAATGTATTCTTATCTTTTGCCTTATACCAAATGATCAACAGGTATGGATCCTTGCGATTCCTTTTCCAAACGAATGCCAGGTCGGTGTAAGCACTTCACCTTGATGATGCTATTATGTCTTATGAGCACTCTATCCTTTTCCTTACAGGCACAGGTAAATCAGCAGTACTTTGATGGACCCTATATTTTTCAAAAGGCGGACAGTATTGAGATCAAATGGGTAGAGCGAGGACTACCGTACAATACGACAATCGCACGTACGGAGGCATCCGTTTTTCGTAGGGATAGCCTTCCGGTAGTTGACTTACGGCGGCTTGAAATTCCCCGTGTGGCGGCCAGCAGCTATACCGGAGTCAAACGGGTAGTGGCGATCAGTGATGTGCATGGCCAGTACCCGCTCATGCGCGAACTGATGTTGCGTAGTGGTGTCATCGATCAAGCCAATAAATGGGCTTTAGGCCGGGGCCACTTCGTCGTCAATGGAGATATTTTTGACCGTGGAGAGGAAGTATTACCGATTCTATGGATGCTCTTTGATTTAGAACGACAAGCACGTGCTCAGGGTGGCCGAATACACTTTCTTCTCGGTAATCACGAGCAGATGATACTGCAGGGTGATCTGCGGTACTTAAACAGAAAATATTACTACACCGCTGGCGTATTTCGCACCCAGTATCATGAGTTCTTTGCCGAAGGCAGTATTCTGGGTGACTGGATAGCACAACATCAGGTTGCGGTCTCCATCAATGACCACCTCTTCGTCCACGCGGGTATTTCGCCTGAAGTGGCTGCATTAGAGCTTCCGCTGGATGAACTGAATACGATCTTTCAAAAGCAGCTGCTTCGCCAACTCGATGTACAGGCTGCCGCGGACCCGGTTCAACCTCTTCTTACGGGACCTACCAGTCCACTTTGGTACCGGGGATATTTTGGAGAAGAAGCGCTTTCCAAAAGCGAGTTCAAACGGCTACTTAAATCGCTGGGGCAAAAAAAGATGATTGTAGGGCATACTAGTCAAGATGAGATACTATCACTCTATGATGGCAAACTTATCGTCATTGATTGCAATATAAAGCTGGGGGAAAAAGGTCAGGTATTAGTGATGGAGCAAGGTACTTTGTATACTATTAATCAGGATGGGGAGCAGTTGTCTATTCCAAACTTGAAGTAGCAAGACAATTCAACCAAAAAATTAAATTCAATTGGTCCTGTCTTGAGTCCTGTGTTACTGTCTTTTTATTTGAAGTTTGTCTTAGATTTTATCGAAAGGTCCACTGCGTGGGGCCTTCTTTCGCATTGCCCGAAAGAAGCAAAGGTCTAGTCGGATTATTAGGTGGCGATTCCTCATAGTGATCCTGGTTTATTGGTGGTTCTACCTCGTTGCTTCGTCCCGAGCTGGAAAGCTGGCATAATCGCTGTATTTTCTTATTGAAACTCTTAGCTACCATAAGTATTAGTGCAATTAAATAAATTGACATATCCGCTCAAATACTCCAGTAAGAAAATAAGGCTCTCTGCAGGTGTTCCCTACACCATTTGTGTGTGCAAAAGCTCGTTCGTAATTTATTTGGCCTTTTGACACATCCCATCTTTCTTCTTGGGCCACTTTGAATCCGACGTCCTAATTACTTTAAAATTCGTAAGAAGTCTAATCAACATTTCTACGATTCGACAATTCAACCAAAAAATGCATCTAATTAGTCCTGTCTTGCCGCTGCTACAGTAACAGATGATCATCCCCTAGTTTGGTATCAGAATCACAGATTCTGACCAAACTTTCCCCTTCGAAGGGGACTCTTACTGCTTAAGATTGAATTGTGTAGGTGAAAATTTGAGTTCTTCCATTAACGCTTCATGTATTAAATCGAACTAGTCTCCTAGGCCCCTATCAAGTCTTCAGAAAGGGGCATTGCTCATCAGTTAGGTTTAATCCACCATTTGTTTTTTCTCTGAAATTGCGGGTGGACTCGCGTTAATGTTTCATAAGAAATACCTAGAAGAATTAGTTCTATGATGATGCAGGTGGACTTTTCGCAAGAATAAATAATCAACATTTCTACGATTCGACCATTAAACCGAAAAATGCGTTTAATTGGTCCTGTCTTGCTGCTGCCACAGTAACAGATGATCATCCCCTAGTTTGGTACCAGAATCACAGATTCTGACCAAACTTTCCCCTTCGAAGGGGACTATTTATGTTTAAAAAAGGTGAAGGTGAAAATTTGAGTTTCATACATACTGGCATACCCTATTTTCATATTTGAGATCAAAACTGTTTCTTAACTTATTTGCATAAACTGGAAAGGAATAATGGAACAAGGGCTATCCCCACATGGTACAACCATGATAAAAGATGCATTAAAGAGCCAATACAAGGCGTCGCTATCTACGCTGATCAATGCTATCGGTATTTGTGACGATGATCTATGGACTTCTCAGGACTATCCCAACCGAACCTGGCAAATGGTATATCACTGCCTGTTTTTCACCAATCTATATCTGTACCAGCGTCTGGAGGATCGCGAGAACTGGTCACTACATCGTAGGGATCACCAGACCCTGGGTGATAGTGACGGTAAACAACCCTACACGCGAGCGGAATTGGTACAATGTACTCAGGAATTACTAGGCAAGATTGATGGTCTCGTCGATGCACTCGACCTAAATGCAATGCAGTCTGGTTTCCACTGGTACCGGGTCAATAAACTCGAGCATCAGTTAGTTAATATTAGACACCTGCAACACCACGTAGCTCAATTGCAGGATCGCATCAGAAATAAGCAACACGTAGGTGTGGGTTGGATACGAGATGGTTTAGAAAATTAATCCTATAGATTTCGCAATACTTTTTATGGCAAGGATGGAAGGAATGCGTCCATGAGGATTTAATAAAAATCACCGACACCCCTCTTATTTTACACCGATACTTAACAGTTTAATGCATCTCTTCGGCCGGAGTTTGCTATTTTTTATAAAAATTGGGAGTCTCACTACTTCTCAGTAATCTCTTTAATCTTGGCCATGAATACTCGTCATTTGTCTGAATCCAGCCTACTAGCTATATGCATACTCCTGTTTTTATCGTGTGATCGAAAGTCAGGAGACCAAATGGTCCTCAGCGAGGCAGAAAAACAGGCACTTACACAAGCTCAAGCTAATGGAGCCCTGGTCAATGAAGGATTCGAGCGGTGTCAGCGTTTTGTCTATGACTGGCTGGCACATGCAGACCCC
>JAUILM010000469.1 GCA_030432855.1 Bacteroidia bacterium | reverse complement strand
CAACAAGCCTATACGATTGCCAAATGGCGTCGCCTGGTAGCCGAAAAGTCGACCTATGATAAACCCTTCATGCAGCCTTTGTATGTCATCCTTGAAGACAATGACGACTTCAAGCCCATACCTATACAATTGGGTTTCAGAATAGGCGCCAACCACCTCATAAGATACCTGGAGGAAGTACAAGATATCGGAGTCAATCACGTAGCGATTAATCTAAGATTTAATAAAGGAGTCATTGAATCTACATTGGAAAAAATAGCCGCAAAGGTCTTACCCCATTTTCATTCGAAAAAACAGGAAAAAACCAGTCATGCATAAAACAATATTCATTACCGGAAGTACCGATGGCATCGGCAAATTAGCCGCCATCAAATTAGCCAGAGAAGGACACCAGCTGATCGTACATGGTCGAAATAGTAAAAAGACCGAAGCTGTTGTCTCGGAAATACAAGATACGACCGGAAATAAAAAAATCTCAGGCTTCACGACAGACCTGTCAGACTTACACGCTGTGAAGCGACTGGCAGATCAGGTACATGGGCAACTATCCGGAATTGACGTCCTGATTAATAACGCGGGTGTCTTTAATAGCAAGCAGCTCGTCACCAAAGATCATCTTGACATGCGAATGACGGTAAATTATCTTGCACCCTTTGTCCTGACCCATGGACTATTGCCATTGATCAAAAAAAGTGAAACTCCTCGAATCATTAATCTCAGCTCGGCGGCACAGTCTCCAGTATCTATGGCCGTACTGAGGGGAGAGAAGCAAGTGTTCGAACAATCATCCTATGCACAAAGTAAACTGGCGCTGACAATGTGGAGTTTTTATTTGGCAAAAAAGCATCCTTATATCGGTGTCATTGCTGTAAATCCAGGATCACTACTCGATACAAATATGGTGCGGGAAGCGTATGGGAGGTCGTGGTCATCGGCAGACAAGGGTGCCAATATTTTATTTGATCTGGCTAGCGATCATGCCTACGATGGTATCACCGGAAAGTACTTTGACAATGATCGTGGATCCTTTGGCAAAGCGCACGCAGATGCGTACAACCAGCAGGCGGTGGAAAATCTGATCAAAACAACAGAGGCCATACGTAAGGAACTTGGTGTATAGTCACATTCTCTTGGCCCTGCTGGATGCTCATGGTTCATGTCTTATCTTTAGGTCCACTGCGTGGGGCCTTCTTTTTCATTGCCAAAAAGAAGCAAAAGTCTAGTCGCATTCAAGGTGGCGATATCTCACTTGATTCAGGGTCAGGGAACTCTCTACCTTGTTGTCTGGTCCCGATCTGGAAAGCTGGCATAATCGCTGTATTTTCTTGTTGAAACTGTTATCTCCCATAAATATGGGTACATTGATATGAATCAAAATATCCGCTAATTTACATCAGTAAGAAAATAAGGCTCTCAGCAAGTGTCCCCTACGCCATTTGTGTGTGAAAAAGCTCGTACGAAATTAATTTGACCTTTCAACACATGCTACCTTTCTTCTTAGGCCACTTTGAATCCTACGTCCTGTCCGAAAAGGGATTTTCTGATCTCTAAACTGACACACATTTTCAGAAAAGGATCAAATTCTATTTCCAATGAATCGCCTTAGCAGATTAAAGGTTGAAAATCAAGGTCGTGCGGTGAGCAAGAGAAGAAATGCGCGAGCGACACGACATTATAAAGTAAAGGTTATAATCAACCAGAGAGATTATTTAACCTAAGATCTAAATATTGAAAACAGTCGCGTCTTGGATTTCGCGCGGGAGGGGCTGACCGTAGCATTTTCTAGCTTTAAGATGCAGGCCTGCCTTTTCTTTTGGTTCGTTTTCTTTTGGTAGCGCAAAAGAAAATGAACAAGCCGAGAGCAAGCAGAAATGATGCTGCTATGCTTGCCATCTAAGTTACCGGATGGTAGCAGGCTAGCAAAAGATCCCAATAGGTTTTGAAAATTTGACTGATAAGTAAGAATAACATTTTATTGGTCCTTTCTGGATGCTGATGGTTCAGTCTTTTTATGTTTAGCTTGTTTTGGAATCTTAGCTCAAGGCCCACTGCGTGGGGCGTTCTTTGACATTGCCTCAAAGAACCAAAACTCTAGTCAGATTCATAGGTGGCGATTTCTCACTTGATCCTGATTTATGGAGCTCTCTGCCTCGTTGTCTCGTCCCGAGCTGGAAAGCTGGCATAATCGCTGTATTTTCTTCTTGAAACTGTTTTCTCCCGTAAATATGGGTATATTGATATGAATCAAAATATCCGCTAATTTACTTCTGTAAGAAAATAAGGCTTTCGGTACGTGTTCCATTTCAACATCGGTATGTAAAAAAGCAATGAGCAGTTAATTTAGATTACTAGACATTCCATCTTTCTCTCAGGGCCACTTTGAATCCGACGTCCTGTTTTCTTAGTAAAGAAATTTAGCAATATTGAGAAGTTTTTTTTTGACGGGTCGACTCCCCGGTTTTCGCAGCTTGTGAGAAACCTTCGCCTGGCTACGGCTGCCAAAGAAAAATGGTATTACGCCAAGGCTTCAGACCATGGACAGTGACCTCTGCTAGAGCTCCGGTCACCGGGGAGGCCGGGGGTGCGGGTAAGCAAAAATTCGAATAGTTGTCCAAAATTCGAAGTACAATCAGGAATAACATTCTGTGGGTCGTGCTGGATGCTTAAGGTTCATGCCTTTTATGTATAGATTATCCTTGATTTTATCGAAAGGTCCACTGCGTGGGCTCCCGCAGAATTGCGGGACAAAGGTCTAGTCGTATTCATAGGTGCCAATGTCTCACTTGCTCCTGAGTTATAATGCTCTCTGCCTCGTTGTCTCGTATCGAGCTTGAAAGCTGGCCTAATCGCTGTATTTTCTTCTTTGGAGTAACTTCAAAATACCCAGGCAAGATGCTTCTATAAACATTGACCCCCGGCCCCGTGGTAACCGAAGCCCAGTGTGCAAGTCACCTGCTTGTCTTCCACTTCGTTTCAGAAAAGCCGGGGAGCGATGGAAAAGCTTCAGCGTTGTACTTGAAGTGATAACAATTCAGAAATTCCCGGCACCTGGGACCCGGTACCTGGTACCTTTAAATATTTAAATACGACCTCGCTTCGGGAGAGTAAACCAGAATGACAAACAAACCAGGTTTCGACTCAGGAGCCAGATACTCTCCTGATGGGAAGCAAATTGCCTTCTATGGACTGGAAAATGATTTATTTAATATCTACCTAATGAACGCGGATGGCACCCATGTTACTAATCTCACCAACGACACCACCGAATGCTACTCCCCTGCCTGGTCACCTGACGGACACTGGATCGCTTATACAGGGGGCGATGCATCTAATTATGAAATATGGGTGATCCATGTTAATACACTCGAAAAGAGACAAATCACGTATTCCGAAGGACGGGACCAAAACCCCTCGTGGAAAAATTAGCGCCGTATGCATCAGATTACTGAACACTCTTTTTGAAGTGTCTAATATCATATTTAAAGCTTAACATAAAATATTGCTGCAATACATTGGTCTGGATATCCTCTGTGTATACTTCTGTCACGTTGCGTGTCAGCGCATTATTTTGATTTAATAAGTCAAAAACGGTTAGACTTATTTCACCTCTTTGATCTTTAAAGATCTTTTTACCCACGCTCAAATTCCACAGTAAATAGTTCTGATCGAAGCTCTCGTCCAGGCCATTATAAAAATCGTGCGTGATGTCTGATCTGAAGACAAAATTATTACCTAATATCCAATCCAGTCTCAGTTTACTTTTTTGATTAAAATAATCAGTACTACTCACAGACTGTAGCGAATTATTGGCAAAGTTGTAGTTGCTACGGGAAGATACAGTGAAATCGATACGATCACTAATATTACTCGCCAGGGTCAATCCCAGACCCGTACTGGTATTAGACGCATAATTAAGATCTTCATTAATCAATCCGGGAGAACGACTATACGTTCCTGTCAGATCAATATTCAGATTAGATTTTATGATAGAGAAGGGAAATCCGTAGGTGGTGAACATCTTGACATTTCGATAGCCATCCAGGTTGACCGGCACGGAAATTTGTGCACTCTCCTCCAATGACGGGTCAAAGTTCACCGCTGACAAATAGGTGCTGTTGCCAATGTAATTATTGGTGAAGCTGGCACTGAACATAGCAAAAAACACGGAAGACTTTTCAGCATTTGTATTAGTATACCGTGACATGATATGGTGCTGATACGCCTGGAGCAACTCTGGATTTCCGATCGACAACTGAAGGGGATTACTATTATCGATTACATTCTGCAACTGGTCAATGGACGGTAAGTCAGTGCTGGTGCGATACATCACACGTAGATTTTGTGATCGCGACGGTCTGTAGGAAAGACTAAGCATCGGCAATACATTTCGAAATGCATTTTCAGTCGATGCCGTGTAGGGAAGACTTTGGTCTGTCACCAAATCCGCCCACTGGTAATTTGCCCGGGCCATAAAGCGCCAGTCTCCTGTATTGAAGTTATAGCCGCCCCCCAGAGACTGACTGAAATAATCATTTGAGAAGACGTTGCTGAGACTTTCATTGAAAACATCGTACTCCTGGGTAGCTTCAGCAAAGTCAAAGGTGGACTTATCACTTTCCTCCTGCTGATAGCTAACCCGGTAATCAAGCATTAGTCGGCTCTTTGTGGTCAGGGGTTCTGTATACTGCACATTGGCAGCCATATTCCATGAATTATTGTCAAACGTGGAAAATTGATTAAGTGTGGAAGATTCAGCATCAGATACATTATTGGAGAGCAGATAACTATCTCCTTTCTTAGGAGCATATCCATTTCGAATATTAAGTGATAATGTCCTACCTCTTTTTTCAAAGCGATGCCTCCACAATAGAGAGCTATTAATATTTAGTGCGGATAATTCTGCTGAAAAATCGGTATCATACTGATCGAGTACATTCTGAAGCAAGGAGGTTTGACCCAACACCGTTTCCTGGCCATCATTGCCCTGCCAGCTCAGTGAAGGCCTCCATATTAGTGAGTTGTTTTCATTTATCGTATACTCAAGCAGTCCCGATAAACGATGATTTAGATTAATGCTGGATGTCGTGCTTTCTTCACCATAAAGCTCCTGCAATCCTTCGCCATCAAAATACTGCTGCGTCACATCCTGTATGGTATTGTTATCGGATTGGTTGAAAAAGTAACTGCCGGATACGGTGAGTTTCTT
>JAUILM010000468.1 GCA_030432855.1 Bacteroidia bacterium | reverse complement strand
ATCTCAGCCTCTATTTCATATTCTTTCTTCCCGGGCTTTACCGCTTTCAATACACGATGGAAGGCTTTCGAAGTAATGCCGGCAGCATGGTTTATCAGTTCGATTTCTGGATGAGATTTAATCATCCGGAGGTATCTGAGGATCGGTTGGGACCGATGATATTTGTGAAATGGATATCGTTCTCTGATTTCTTTCGCAATTCGAATGTCCCGGGTCTGGATCTCTGCCTGAACGCTCAGGTTTTCATTTTCATTGACATAGATGCGCTTAGCCTGATGGATTAGATTTTGCTGAATACCTGGAAGCTGCTGCAACCACATGACTTTTTGAATACCACTAATATCTCTGGCTTCTTTCTTTGTGTATCGCTGACCCTCCCAGATCTGACTCAGTGCATCCCCCTTCTTTATGAAGAGTATCTCTTTCTGATCTTCTTTAGATGCATCCGGATATAATAGGAGTACGGACTCTGGCTGATCAATGCCGGTGAGGTAGAAGAAATCAGAATTTTGGCGAAAAGGAAAATATTGATCGCCATTTCGAGGCATCTTATCATTGGTCTGAAAGATGGCCAGTGAATCCGAACGCATCTGCCGGGCAAATCGCTGTCGGTTCTGAATGAAGAGGTTTGAATCAATCTTTTTAAAACGCATACGTGATTTGAAGTTGAGCGTGTAAAATAAAGAAAACCGCTTCCATCACAGGTGACTGTGCACCATTTGATCCTAATTTACATCGACTTAATAAAATGAGGCAGGACTTAAAAGCTTCCTAGTATCCTAACTTTTGATCAACTTCGGCCAGATCTTCCTGATCCAGATCGGGTATCCATTGACCAAGAATTTCGCGGGCTCTTTCGCGGACATCCTGGTTGACATATCCCGCAATGCTGACCAGACCAAAAAGTAAGACTCCCAGATCATCTGTGAATCCCAAAAAAGGAGATAAGTCAGGAATCGCGTCGACAGGCGCCAGCAAATAAGCTAAGGCCCCAAGCACTATCCTTTTCGCCCACTTGGGGGTTTCTTTTCGTTTATATGCCAGAGAAAGTAATAATGCAGAATACGTAATCTGCACACCTGCCCTATGCACCAAACCAAAGATCTTCATTAGAAAATCCTGACGTTCGATCCAGTCTTTTATCACCTTTAGTATATCGGTTGGTCTCTTCATGTACCGACTATTTCAAAATCTATACCTATTCAAACAAAGATACAGATCCTAAAGGTTCCCGTGTAGAATTATGCGGTTTTTGCTAAAGGAGCGGAATCTTTCAGACTCAAGTCATCGATGCCACAGAATGAATATCCGAGATTACTAAAATGCTCCAATACTCGAGGCAGTACATACTTCAATTTTTCAAAGGATTTTACACTATCGTGGAAGACCACTATCGAACCAGCTTTGGTATGAGCCAATACATTGTTGAGACACTGTTGTGCTGATATCTTAGGATCGAAATCTCCACTCAAGACATCCCACATGATGATCTTGTAGTGACGCATCAGAAAGGGTACCTGGCTGGGTTTTATCCGACCGTAAGGTGGTCTGAAAAATTCTGACTGAACAGATTTAGCACCCCGACGTACGTTCAAAAAGTAAGGAACATTTTCCGTGCCCCATCCAGATAAGTGATTGAAAGTGTGGCTTCCGATGGAATGATTTTCCTCTTTCACCAGATCATATACATCTGGATGCTTGCGAACATTGTCACCAACACAGAAAAAAGTAGCCTTGGCCTTGTATTTCGAAAGCTGATCTAATACCCAGGGTGTCACTTCAGGAATTGGTCCATCGTCAAAAGTGAGGAAGATCTTTTGGTTACCTTCCGGGATTCTCCAAATAAAATTTGGAAAAAGGTTCTGAATTAGGTTCGGGGTCTTTACAAGATACATTCGTTATTAAGTTTGGATGCTCGGAATAGGATTAAACTTGTCGTATTTCAGTTCTAACAAGAACGAATGATTAATGTTGTAAGCTGCTTCGTTTTTAAATTATTAAACATTATAATTTTCTTTAAAATGATAAGCTGTTCATTGTGCAATGCATCTTGTATTTTTGCCAGCCACTATACTGAAAAATCAGATCATAATATTTAGCATGACAGATAGACCACGTGTAAGATTTGCTCCCAGCCCTACCGGACCTCTCCATATTGGCGGAGTTCGCACCGCATTGTACAATTACCTATTCGCCAAACAGCAAAATGGCACATTTATTTTGCGGATAGAAGATACCGATCAGACAAGATATGTAGAAGGAGCGGAGACGTACATCAAAGAGTCGTTAGAATGGTTGGGATTGTCAGCCGATGAAGGTCCTGACCAGGGTGGTGATTTCGGTCCCTACAAGCAATCCGAACGTAAGGAGATCTATGCAAAATATGTAAAGGATTTGATTGATACAGGTAAAGCCTACTATGCCTTTGACACACCCGAAGAGATTGATGCCATGCGAACCCGGGAAAATGAAAGAGGTAATCAGGGCCCCAAATATGATCAGCGCATTCGTAAGGAAATGCGAAATACTCTGACCCTGGGAAAGCAAAAGGCTGAGGAAATGGTGGCTGAAGGTATACCCTACACAGTAAGACTTATGGTACCTGAAGAAGGCATAGTGAGCTTTCAGGACGATATACGAGGACAGGTACAGTTTGATGTGAAAGAGTTAGATGACAAAGTGATTCTCAAAACGGATGGGCTACCAACCTATCATCTGGCGAATGTCGTTGACGACTTTCTTATGAAAATTACCCATGTAATTCGTGGCGAGGAATGGTTATCCAGTACGGCACATCATGTGCTGCTATACCAATCTTTCGGCTGGAGTGAGCACATGCCCGAATTTGCACATCTACCTCTGATTTTGAAACCTACCGGAAAGGGAAAACTCAGCAAGCGGGATGGCCAAAAATTTGGATTTCCTGTCTTCCCACTCGCCTGGAGTGCTGAAGAAGGAGAGTCATTTGAAGGCTTTAAATCCTATGGGTTTGATCCTGCTGCTGTGCTAAACTTTCTGGCATTTCTGGGCTGGAACCCTGGCACCGAGCAAGAGATCTTTTCTCTTACAGAATTGACAGACACATTCTCGCTGGATCAAATTAGTAAATCGGGTGCCCGATTTGATTATGATAAGGCCAAATGGTATAATAGTCAGTATATTATGGCTCAAAGTGATGAACAACTCGCTCAGAATGTGGCTCCATTTCTACCGGAAGAAGTTGTACAGAAAATAGGATCAAAACTGGCATCCATCGCAGGACTTCTCAAGCCGAGAATTCAGACCTATACGGAGTTTTCCGAAGCAGCGGCTTACTTTTTTCGGGAAGTGGATACATATAATGAGAAGATCATCCGAAAAAAATGGAAGGAGGAGATCAAACCCAAATATCAGGACCTCATTGGAGAGATCGGAGCTGTCACCAGTTTTGAGGCAGCTGAAATCAAGGAAGTTGTGAGTGGATTTGTCGATCAGAGTGGGTTAAAGTTTGGAGATGTCTTACCGTTGCTGCGCATTGGATTGTCAGGTGATACGAAGGGTCCTGACTTATTTGCTATGATGGAGATCATGGGTCAGGGTACTACGGTACAACGACTAAACGGAGCGATCGATGTGTTTGATAAGATCAGTGAAGATTAGACTCTCTCATAGGAACTCCCCACCGGGATATACTCGTTAATGTAATAGTAAGAAACATAATAGATGCCTAAGAAAATTCCAAAAAAGGGTAAACCAGAAGCCCACGAAGATCTGGGAGGCTTTGATATTCGCATCAATGAATTTGGTGAAATCGTCTCTACCATCAAGGTGGATAAGATCAATGCCTTCCTGGATGAGAATGTAGTCGATAAAAAGTTGGTAGATCGTGATCTAATCTCAGAAGAAGAGTAATTCCTCCAGGCAATTTATGAGAATGCCTTCACGCAGTTAGGCTGAAATTTTTCATTTCCTTATTTTTTTGAAATTCGGTGCAACCACTGGTTTGTAGCGCTGTCTATTCCATTGTCGCGTATGATGAAATAGATGGAGGCTTTTGAAACACATGTGATATTTAAAAAGAAACCTTTGCCGGACTACCAACAGCATTTTGAACTCGCACGAAAGTGCATGGATGGAGATCGAAGAGCACAATTCGAGCTATACAATCTGTACTCCAGAGCGATGTTTAATATATGCTTGCGTATGATGGGCCGTAGAGAAGAGGCAGAAGATGTTTTACAAAATGCCTTTGTCGACATTTTTAGGAAAATCGAGTCGTTTCGTTTCGAATCCTCTTTAGGAGCATGGATCAAGCGAATCGTGATCAATAGCTGTATCAATGAACTAAAGAGACGAAAGATTGAGTGGGTCGAGATGCAGGAAAACCTGGGTGCTGATTTGGTTTCTGGAAGCTCATTATTGACAGATCACGAATCAGATAAAATCAGGATCCGAAAGATTAGAGAAGCCATGCATCAACTTCCTGACGGATATAGAGTGGTTTTCAATCTATATCTAATGGAAGGATATGATCACCGGGAGATCAGTCAGATTTTGGGAATATCAGAAGGAGCCTCAAAGTCACAGTACAGCCGGGCTAAAAAGAAGATTAATATGATTCTGCAGGATCAAAGTAAAGCGGGTTAAAACATGGAAAAGGATCATTTAGAACAGTTTATACAGGATCATCGAGAAGATTTCGATGTAGAACGTCCTTCCTTTAAGGTATGGGCAGACATTGAAAGATCTCTGGATAAGGAACAGAAAAAGCAATCTTTCAAAAAGTATTGGTTTTTAGGAATAGCAGCCTCCATAGCGCTTGTGGTCGGGCTGGGACTAGGTATACTGGTGTATCCACAGTGGCATGAATATCAGTCGATGCAGTCTATATCGGCTAATACAGAATTGCAGGCCATGGAGCAGTATTATGCCAGAGAAGTAAGTATGCGATTTGAGGAACTCATTGGGGATCGAAGTCTGGAAGATATTAATCCGGAGCTGAAGTTGATTGATGCAAACATCGAACAATTAAAAGAGGATTTATTAGACGCTCCCAGGTCCAGTAGAGAAGAAATATTGACGGCCATTATTACATCGTACATGGCCAAAGTGGATTTATTGGAAAAAGCAATTGAAATAAAAGAGACAATTAAAAATTATGACACCGAAATATAAAATATCGATCATTTTCTTCATGCTCTGCTTAGCGGTAGGAAGTCTGCAGGCCAAGCGGGAG
>JAUILM010000467.1 GCA_030432855.1 Bacteroidia bacterium | reverse complement strand
GGCACCTACCCATACGGTTTCCACTCCAGAAGATACCAATGCATCCAGATTGTCTTCTTTCAACAACAAGTCAACCCTACTTTGGATTTTGTACGGTACTTGCAACGAAAAGTCTTCCAGCAATGTATTAAATGATTGAACCCATCCGGGTTTTAAACCAAAAATATCATCGCACATCCAGATATGCTCAATCCCGAAGTGATTAACCAGCCACTGGATTTCTTCAACCACCTGTCTGGGTGAGCGTGAGTGGTATCGGTTGCCATAGATTGGCTTTGCACACCAATTACACTTAAAGGGACAACCCCTGGTAGTGGCAATATTGATGGAAAAATATCCATGGTGTTGCAGCCAGATGGATCGATAAGGATCCGGGTCTAGCAGAGACCATGCGGGTATAGGCAATGTATCTAAGTCCTTTATTACAGGACGCGCCGCTGAGCGATGTATCGTGTCATCAATTAGGCAGGCGATACCGGGGATCTGCCGGGTAGGTTTGCCATCCTGCATTGCATTGATAAGCTCTAACAGCGTTTGCTCTCCTTCACCCAGGATGACAAAATCTGCTCCCTCCTGAAGGTAATGCAGAAAATGATCAGTGGAATCAGAACTACTGATGATCACCTGACAATCTTGGTCCCTGGCGGCTTTTGCCATAGCAATGGCTGCATCCCGCATCACGGTAAGACACATTTTGGTCAGGTAGTTAAATCCATCATCGTATATGATCAGTACATCAGGGTTTTCTTTTCGGAGTGTGGCTAGAAGTGACTCAGGACCGTCTTGCAATGTGTTATCAAAAAAAACCAGGTCGATCTGGAGATCCTGGAGCACAGCGGCGGCTGACAATGTGCCATAGGGAGGATATGGTTGCCGGGCTCTCCACTGTTTGGGGTCCAGCTTATAGAAGTACGTATTGGTCAACAGTACTTTCATAGTGAGTCATGCCATGTTAATCCACTAAAGTGAGTCTTCTTAGCTTAACGGAATGTAGCTTTTCAAACTCTTCAATGGCATAGTTATATTTTCGCAGCACCCGGATCTGATAATTGCTGGGATGATGTTTGGAAAGGTGCTTTTTGGACTTTAGTGCCAGACGAAATGTATCGTCGTCCATCCAACTGAACTTCTTCCTCCAAAACCTTAATGTAAACCGATAGCATAAGTCATCCAGCTTTTCACCCAATTCACCTCCCATAAAAGATTCCAAACGATCCTTAAGTCCGGATTTCTCAGGAGCAGCAATAGAATTATCTTTTGACTTATAGTTTTTATAGAATGACTTGACCCAGGGGTTGGCATTGCAGAAGCTTTGGTATTGCTTTTCACCAACGGCTGGTTTTAAGGTGGCTATTTCTGTAGCAGTAAAGAGATTTTTTTCTGAAATACTGAGATGTTCTTCATCAACAAAGTAGTTGACGCAGAAATACTTTCGGGAATTGAATAGAAAAATCTTTTTATACAAAACCAGCAGCGTGCGCGACACCCAAAGTCTTTCGGGTTTGGTGACAATAAAAAAGTCTACATCACTGTCTGCATACATAAGCCCCTTGGCAAAGGTTCCACTAAAAAACACAGCGCGTACGAAGGGGAACTTAGCTATGAATGATGCCCTGCGTTGGGCTTTACCGGCACATTGTTTAGCGCGTTTGTTGGCTTCTTTGCGTAGCCGAATCCAGTCAGGTCGATGTTTGGTAGTGTAATGTCCATCGATGAAGTACAATAAACCATCCTGGCAAAGTTTAGTCAACTCCTGTTTCAATTGATCCACCTGGGATGTGGGCAGGCTGAGATAGCGAATGATTTCTTTTAGTGTAAGGGGATATGAAAAGATTTCGAAATACAGCATTCTGAGAATCATCTTTTCGGAGAAAGCAGACAAGCGGGTATTGGTTGGAGATATTGCTTTCTTGTCTATCAACATACTAATGTAAATTTAGGATCATAGGTTTATTTTGCGTGTCTATTTAGATTAAGCGTATTTATGTAACGATGTCATTACTGCAGCGTTGTTTTATCATTTGCATTTTTCCTTTGACTGTTTTGTCATATAGTCCGGCACTACTGGACTACTATCACTATAGTCGATTTACGGTTGCAGTTTTCTTTCTCGCAGTATTTGCAGGCTTCGCAACATTCATCGCATCAGAACCAAAAAAACTTACACTGCTGGATCTTGTCCTTTTAACATTTACAGGCTGGTCCGCTTGCTCAATTTTCTGGGCACCCAACTTAGCTGAAGCGATTTATACGGTCCTGAGAGGTTCGATATTGTTGAGTGTTGTCACGTTGACAACCTTGCTGATGCTTCATGTCAGGGATCAATTTAGCCTTTTTATTCATTTTCTCAGCAGAATCCTCACTGCCATCATTTTGATTTTTGTGATAGCCGAAGGCTATGAGGTAGTCAGAGACACTGGTTTTTCGAATAAGGCGCTCTATGATCTCAACGTGTTTTTTGGTCATAAATCACTCATAGCAGGATATCTGTTTTTATTACTGCCATTCAATCTGCTCCACATCAGAGCGGCAAAAAAGGGATTTACTATTTCTATCCTACTTATTTTGCTGCAGGTTGTTACCATTATCATGTTGCAGAGTAGGACAGTTTATCTGGCACTCTTCCTACTTGTCGCTTCGTTGGCAATCTATGGTGTCAGATCCCCATCCAAATCCTCTTTGAGACAGTATAAGAAGCAAATTGCTGTAGGAATCCTCGTCTCTGTTGGTGCGTTACTACTACTGTTGCAGCAGGAAGAATTGAGACAACGTCTGAATCCCACTACTTACCTTTCTTCACAAACTGCCAGTGAGCGAAGATTAGTCTGGTACAAAACCAGTCTGTTGATAAAGGATAATCCCTGGGTGGGCGTGGGATCGGGCAACTGGAAGACAGAGTTTGCCCGCCATAGTGTGGAGGGATCGTATAGAATGCAGGATCAAGATGTCGTTTTCACCCGGGCGCACAATGATTTCCTGGAGATCTTTGCAGAGTTGGGAGTGCCTGGAGTATTGACATATTTATCTATTTTCTTCATCGCACTTTTGTATCTCTTTCGATCCAGTGCTACTCTGTGGTCAAAGCATTGCCTGGCAGCCGGCATCATTGGGTTTTTCATTATGTCAATGATCGATTTTCCCAGAGAAAGACCCGAATTTTTGATTATTCTGGGATTGTATTTATCTATAATCAACCTTTACACCGATCGTGATACATCGGGCTTTCTACGAGGGGGAAAGTTGTACTTTGTCATGTTACTTGCCATAAATCTACTGGGGATTGCTGTGGGAGTCATGCGATATAAGGCAGAGGTGAGTTGTGTAAAGATGCTGCAAGCACAAGTGAAAGGAGACTGGCCAGCTCTACTAGCCTCTTCCATTGGTGCCAGGAATGTACTCAGTAACTTGACTCCTGCGGCTGTACCTGTTGACTTCTATCGGGGACTTGCACTATACAATATGGGAGATAAGAAAAATGCACTGGATGCTTTCATAAGTGCCAATGAGGATCATCCGTATCATTTCCACACCATTAATAATATGGGTACCATTAAGGTGGAATCCGGACATTTTGAAGAAGCACTTCCAATCTTTGATGAAGCTATCCGAATTAACCCCAGATTTGAGGATGCACTCTTTAACAAAGCATATTGTCTGTCACAATTGGGCCAGATTTCGCAGGCTTTAAAAATAGTAGAGGAAGTGCCCACCGAATCACCTAAAAAGGAGGAATTTATCCGTCAGCTGACAAAGATGAAAAAGGAATAACTCGAATCTATTAGAAAAAATCCATATTTTACGGAGACCAATAGATCCACGCTTTGCTAAATACTAACATTATGCAGCGTCCTGGATTGTTATTTATTTTCCTTTCATTTTCTCTCCTTTGTACAGCCCAAATTAGTTTTTCACCTGCAACAGGTGAGCAGGGAGCGTCTTTTTCAGTGACCATTACGGGAGCTGGTACTACGTTTACGCAAGGTACGACGACCTGTGCTCGTATTGTACTCTCGGGAGAGACGTATAATCTTTCTGATGTGGAGGTGAATAATGCCACCACATTGTCAGGAATACTCACTATTCCCGAGGATGCTCCTACCGGGGATTTTGATGGTTCGGTATGGAGTGGACCCAATGGATGCGAGGGGGAGGAATGGACATGCGATGAGTGCTTTACGATCACAGCACCTGTAGAGTGTGTTTTGCAGCATGATGCCCAGTCTACAGATGTGACTTGTACAGGATCTGATGATGGAAGTGCCAGCGCTAATGTGTCGGGTGCCAATGGGGGCCTGACATACCTTTGGTCTAACGGTGCGTCTACTGCCGATATTACTGACCTGGCACCGGGCCCCTATACCTTTATGGCCACCGATGAAGAGGGTTGCGAAATCATGGGCGAAGTAGTAGTTGATGAACCACCCCCGGTACAGGTATCTATCGATGCAATCAACCCTGTCAGTTGTTTTGAAGGCCAGGATGGATCAATCGATATCACCGGCAGTGGTGGCACAGGCATGCTATCCTATGATTGGGATAATGGTATTGGGTCAATAGAAGACCCCGAAAATTTATCAGCCGGCACCTACACCCTATCCATTCAGGACGCTAATAATTGCACAGAAGTGACCACGGTGGAAGTGACACAACCCGAAGAGATCTCTGTCGGTACTTCTTCGACAGGTGAATCCATGGTAGGTGCAAGTGATGGCACGGCATCCGTGGAGGTTACAGGTGGTACTTCGCCATATACGTATCTATGGTCGTCAGGAGATACTTCAGATATGATTGTGGATCAGAGTCCAGGATCTTACTCAGTCACGGTCACCGATGATAATGGTTGCATAGCCCTGGCCGATGTTACTATTGATAGTATTGCTTGTGCCCTCTCAGTCACAGAAAGTGTTACTGATCCTGCATGTGCAGGAGATTCTACCGGCTTTATCAGTTTGGAAGTTTCCGGAGGTACCGAACCCATATCCTATAACTGGGAGGAAGGCTCTGCAACAGGTGAGTTAAGCAATCTGGTCTCCGGCACCTATGGGGTCACCGTATCTGATAGTGAAGGCTGCCAAATCTCGATCAGCATTGATGTGAACGAGCCAGACTCTATCCAAATCCAGACAGACAGTATAGAAAGTGACGATGGATCCGGATCAGGTGCTGTGTTTGTGAGCGTGATGGGCGGCACAGGTACCTACACCTATGCATGGGTGAGTGA
>JAUILM010000466.1 GCA_030432855.1 Bacteroidia bacterium | reverse complement strand
ATTCATTTCCACTTCAAAATCATATAGTAATGCTTTTTGCGAAAGTCTATAAGTGCGGCCCAGTACCTGAAAATCTTCCTTGCTAAACCACGTGACCATGGATTTCACCAGTGTTCTATTGTCATCTGCCTGTATAAATTCCGGACGTAGGTGCACTTCGAAGACATAAGCCGGTTCTTCATTTTGAAAAACTCTAGAATTGATGTGGTACGTATATCGCTTTTTCATTTTATCTGAAAAAATGGCCGTCCTTGACTTAAGGAATGGAACATCTGCTGGTTTACCGGGTGAAAAAATGAGTTGTTTTAGGGCATCAACATGTCCTTCCATACCTCCCTCAGCTCTCGGCTCTGATTCGATGGGCTGCTCATCATGACAGAATGTACCCGTTTGGGCAAAAATCCTGTGAAACATCGATGCCGTATAATATCTGGTTTTGTCCTTTCGCCCACGATAAAAGCGTTTGCTTGATGACTCCGAAAGCAGAGCAAGGGTCCGGCATCTTTGGTCCACGGATTGTTGATGGGTAGCCTGGTAGTTAACAGGAGGCCGTCTGCCATCTTCAAATGTCATATTCGTAGACTGGAGATAGTCTGCCTGTCGCAGATTTTTGAATGCCTGGAAAAACGATTCATCCTCCAGCACAAGGTCAATAAATTCATCCACCGAAAAACCAGTTTTCTGGGCCGAAACGGTGACGGAATCCAGGTAAACAATGTCAGCAATCTGCTGTTGACCTTTAGTAAAATGACAAGGTAGTACCATCGCAAGTACCAGGACAATACGTGCTTGTAAAGGGATGACTTTCATGCAGAGACAACGTCCGATTTTCTTTAATTAAAATAGTTAAACGGCATGCAAGGTATTCAATGTTATTACGTTTAACTGATTCGATGTAGATTAACAGCTAACATGAAACATATTGTGATCATAGGAGCCGGTACCATGGGGCACGGAATCGCCCTTGTATTTGCCCGCTTCGGATTTCCTGTCACTTTAATTGATCTTTCAGAAAAACAACTTTCGATCGCACTTAGTCAGATCAGCAAAAACCTAAATCGACTGGTTGAAAAGCAAAAGATTTCGTCAGACGAAAAGGTTCAGGCTCTGGTGCAAATACAAACTTCCACCACTCTGCAGGGAGCGGTAGATGATGCGGACCTGATTATTGAAGCAGTACCTGAGGATGAAGCACTGAAGATCAAGCTCTTTAAGGACCTTAACAAATATGCGCCTCGCAGAGCTATCATTGCTTCCAATACTTCCGCTATTTCTATCACGAAGCTAGCCTCGGTAGTAAGCGATCCATCACGGGTGATCGGGATGCATTTTATGAACCCGGTACCACTTATGCGTCTGGTTGAAGTCATTCGGGGCTATCATACCAGTAGTATTGTGACTCATACGATTTTAGAGCTTTGTCGCGCGATTGAAAAAACTCCAATTCAAGTGAATGACTATCCGGGTTTTGTCTCAAACCGGATTCTGATGCCCATGATCAATGAAGCCATATCTGCTCTACACGAAGGGGTAGCGGAGGTGGAAGCCATAGACGCGGTAATGATGTTAGGTATGGCCCATCCGATGGGTCCTTTGCAACTCGCTGATTTTATTGGATTAGATGTTTGTCTATCGATTCTAGATGTACTTTTCGATGGCTTTGGCAACCCCAAGTATGCTCCAAGCCCTCTACTGGTCAATATGGTCCATGCGGGCCGATTGGGCAAGAAAACAGGGGAAGGCTTCTATCGATATGCTGCGGGAAAAGATCCCGTAGTCTCCAGCATGTTTCGCTAAGCCTTTTCCAGGGTAAAACCAAACGTAGAACCAGCTTTAAGTGAGCTACGTACATTGATCGTCTGATTGTGTGCCTCCATGATGTGCTTTACAATGGACAGTCCCAGTCCCGAACCTCCAGCAGCCCTCGAGCGGCTCTTGTCTACTCTGTAAAATCGGTCGAACACATGATTGAGGTGTTCTTCTCCCATGCCGATTCCATTGTCTGCCACCTCTACCAATATGTTTTTATCCATATCATAGAAACCTACCTTACTGGCACCTCCGGGTGTACCATATTTTATAGAGTTGGAGATCAGATTGTCCAGTACCTGACGGATATATTCCCGATCTGCATTCACCATGAAGGCCTGATCCGCTCCTTCCTTCAGTACCAGTCTAATGTTGTGCTGTCGAGCCGTTAATTCATAGGTTTCGAATACCTCCAGGGTTAATTCACGAATATCAAATTTTCTGATATCCAGTGCCAGCTGACCAGACTCGAGCTTAGAAATTGCCTCCAGATCATCCACTATGGTAATGAGGCGCTCCACATTCTTGGCGGTTCGTTGCAGGTATTTGGTGTTGATACTTTCGTCATGAAGTCCACCATCTATCAGTGTATGTACATACCCCTGAATATTGAATATAGGTGTCTTAAGCTCATGGGAAACATTACCTAAGAACTCTCTTCGATAGTTTTCAAGGGTCTTTAATTGATCTATCTGCTGCTCTTGATCCTCAGCCCATTTAGCAACATCCTCTTCCACATTTGAGATGATATTCTCATCACTTTCTACGTTTCTGAATTTCTGCGTAGGATCCAATTTTAATTTGTGTATCGTCTTGTAAATCAACTTGATTTTCCGAAAGATATAGTGCTTGAGAAAATAGAGGTTAACGAAGTAAGCCACAATGGCAATGGCTGCTGTAAGTATCAGGATGAATGGAAAGCTGGTCTTGTCAAATACAAAATATAATACGGTACTTATTACCAGAAAGATACCCGCAATCAGCAAGGAAGCATTAGTCGATAACTGCCTGGGGGTCAGATTCTTAACAGATGTTGCCATTATTTTTGATTGAATTTACCGGAAGCTAAGGTACGCAGGAGATTAAATTTATGCTTCAATCTTGTAACCGATTCCTTTGAGTGTCTTGATATAGTCTCCTCCGATTTTTTCACGGATGCGTCGGATGTGTACATCTATGGTCCTTTCACCAACAATGATGTCACCACCCCAAATTTTTCGAAAAATTTCTTCACGAGAAAAGACTTTACCAGGATAGGACATCAGCAGGTCTAGTATTTGAAACTCCTTCTTGGCCATTTCAATAATTTCTCCATCCTTAATAAGCTGATACTTCTCCCGATCCAGCTTGAGGGGACCCAGTTCTACCATCTGGCTATCACCCCCTTCCATGCGCTTACTGCGTCTGATCAAAGCCTGAATTCTACTTTTCAGTATACTGGGTCTAATGGGCTTTACAATGAAGTCGTCTCCACCCTGGTCCAGCGCAGCTATCTGAGTATAATCTTCTCCACGGGCTGTCAGGAAGGCAATCATGGTTCTGTCAAAGCTCTCATCTCCCCTCAATTGACGGCAGACCTCGATTCCGTCCATATCTGGCATCATAACATCCAGCAGTATAAGGTCGGGTTGATATTCTCTGGCCATTTTCACCCCTTCCAGGCCGTTTGGAGCGGTCTGAATGGTGTAACCCTCTTTTTTCAAATTATAGCTTATGAAGTCAAGGACATCCTGTTCATCATCTATGACGAGTATCTTGGTGCTCATTATCTATTGATTGTCTTTGTCAGGTTTCACGTTTAGGTCTCTGGCGTTATCATCCAGATAATCAATTCGTTGGAGCAGCAAGTCATAAAAAGTATCCAGTCGGGCCGGATCGTTGTAAAGGAAGTCAATATTGGCCTCAAGAGCTTCCTGCGAGATATTGTACTTTTCTTCTATTTGTCTGGCATAGGCCTGACTAATGCTATCCTTTACCACACCAAAAGTCTGTGCAAAAGCAGCATTTAAAATGTATGCATCTGTCATCACTAGCATGAGCGTGGAGTCATCCAACATCTCAAAGTCCGTACGATTACTACCCGGACGGGCACAGGCACACAGTAGCAAAACCAAAACCCAAAAAATATACTTCAATTGCATCAGTAGCCAAATTGCCTCGGATAGTAGAAAGCAGTTCTTCGCGTATTCAACGTATTTAGATCATACCAATGTTCCGCAGTGCTCACTAATTTTACGATTCCGCAGGTTGGTACGTTTTCAATGTAGTCTTCTGCAAACAAATTAGCAAAGTCTGTGATACCCGGGTTATGCCCAAAGAATGCCACGGTCTGGTAGTCTTCCGGCAATTCTCTGAGGACGGACAAGATTTCTTCTGGTGTTGCCAGATACAATCTACCATCTCTAAAAACCAGATCCTTGTCAAGTCCATATGCATCTCGGAAACGCCTGGCAGTAGATCTGGCTCTCTTGGCAGTACTGGTGATCAGAACGTCTGGTCGGGTCTCTTTCAGTATCATCATCTCTGCCATCAAAGGAGCACTTCGCTTACCGCGTTCATTCAACGGCCTTTTCTCATCAGAAAGCGATGAATCTGCCCAACTGGACTTAGCATGTCTGACGGCATAAATAGTCTTCATGGCACAAAACTACAACAAGTCCTCTGAATCTAAAATATGTAACCTCCTGTACCTTACAATTAAATGATAACCGCAGTGACTTTCACTGCACTTGTCGAACGTTACCCACCTTTTCTACGTATATTTGAAGGTTTATCTTTCATTTGGATGTTTAGTAAGACTTTTCCTATTGCAAACTATTTCATGTACGTGCCTGAGCACCTGCTCGACTCGGCCGAACAACTCATTCTTGAGGATAAAGTTGCTCTAAAACGTCGGAAAAACAGTCTCTGGATTTTTGACATTGAAGACGATGAGGATCTGGAAGTGGAGGTCTTGACAGGAAGAAAACAAGTCAAATCTTTTACATGCGATTGTGGGAAATACCAGGAGCATGGCATCTGCATACATGTAGTTGCTGCTATCAGAAAAATAGCAGAACAAACAGCTTCTGAAGTCCAGGAAAAAAAGAAAAAAGCAGCATCAACTAAAAAAAGTCCCACCCGATATCTTCAAACCAGAATGTTACTGGAAGAAGTATCAGAGAGGGATCTGCGAGAATTTGTTCGCAACTATGCCCAGGAAGACGATAAATTTGCACTTCGATTTAAAGCACGTTTCGCTCATCATGTCCAAACCAGGGACGACCTGGCTAAATACTTTTCCCTCATTAAGAAATTTGATGGAACACTTTCAAAAAGCAAGTTGAATGCTACCAAACTCCGACGGCTTAATGCCTACATAGAGGACCTCCTGGCCCTGGGCTCAGATTTGGGTTCTAAAAAAGATTATCGTGAAGC
>JAUILM010000465.1 GCA_030432855.1 Bacteroidia bacterium | reverse complement strand
GCATGCATCGCTCCATCGGAAGGCATATAGCTCAGATCATGTCTCAAAGTCAAGGTGTAGCTTCCATGCGTACTGTAGCACTCATTCATCTTATCAAAGAGTGCATCGAGCTTCTCTTTACCCACCTTATCCTCTAATGGCTTGAAGTAATCTTCATCGAGTTCAGCCATATTGGCAATAGGTGAAGAAAGAATATACCTATAGTCATCGGCCGCAAAGGTAATCCAGGGGGCACCCTTAAAGTCATGCTCTTTGCAGAGATCTACTAATTCTTTGGATACCTGTTCGTACTGTGAAACCATAGATGGATGCACATGATCTTCATGCACGAAGTAAAGTTGTCTATCGCTGGATTGGGCTGAAGACAGGCAGTACATTGACATCAAAATAACAATAACTAGTGTGTAGCGTTTCATAGGCTAATTATTTGGTTTTAAGCAATTTGTGTTGAATCATCTACAATCACTTATAATTTAGGATGTGATGCAAGTGGGCTTTTCCGAAGCCGGATAGCAGCTTTCCGAAAAACAGGAGTTTCTTTCCCGAATGAACATTGCAATAGTAAAAGTCTTGGCAAGATCGCCCCCATTAATTACCTTGAATGCACTTTCGTCTGCATTAATTTATGATCAAATCTCAAAGACTGCCTGGCATCTGCCTGGGTATCACATTATGGATCGCACTCCCCATCATTAGCTGGACACAGATTGTGCTTACCAATAGTGAGTATCAGAGGATCTTTGTTGATACCGATCGATTTGATACTAGTTACCTCTCCCAGTTGGAACATGCTCTGGATTCGATAGAAAGTCCCGAAATACGATATAATGCACTGAATGACCTCTCCTATTATTGGCACACAAGAAGTACCACACGATCTCTCGAACTGATCAATAGTGCATTACAAGAAATACAGGGCCAGCACCTGCCCATATGGGATGGACGATTTAAGATTACCAAAGCTGCCGCTTTACTCCGTATGGAAAGGCTGGCAGAAGCGAGCAGGATATTGCATGATGCTGAATCAAAAGTGGCGAAAGAAGATCTACCATTGCTCTATACGCAACTGGGGTATGTCCACGAACGTCGGGGCCAATTAGACTCCGCGTTATTGCTGGCACACAAAGCTCTGAAAATCGGTGAAGAACTACAGGATCTTCATGCCATTGGAGTTGCATATAGTGATCTGGGCAACCTGTTTTGGAAACAGGAAAAAAATGCAAAAGGGTTAGAATATGGACTTCGATCTCTCACTTTTTTTGAGAAAACAGGCATACAGGATCTGGACTATGGATTCACACTCTATATGGTAGGAAATTGCTATCTGGCGATGGATAGTCTGGAACATGCTCAGAATTACTACCAGCGTTCAATAGAAAATGGTGAGCGTTATGGGTTCTACAATAATCTCAGCGATGTCTATATTTCACTGGCTGAATTGTATATGAAAACGGCTAATCTCGACGATGCCTATGAAGCCAGCGAAAAAGCAATTCATTTTGCAGGGTTACTGGACAACAATGGGTTTATGGAGATGCGATCCTGGTTGGCAAAAGGTCAGGTGGAATTCCTTGAAGGAAAATATGGAAAGGCCATCAACAGTATAACCACCAGCATAAAAATTGCTACTCAGGATTTCGGTGATGCCTATTTTTTGAGCTTAACGTATAAAATGCTGGCAGAATCCTACGCTGGTGCAGGTAAATTTTCAGAGGCATATCGAGCGCTGGAGAAATATGATTCGCTAAATGCCATTGTATTTAATGCAGAAGCGGATGAGCGTATTTCTTTATTACAGACCGAATATGAAGTAAGTCAAAAAGAAAGCACCATTGCACTACAGGACGCTCAATTAAAACAACAAAAAAAAATCCAGGCCCTGTTCTTCATTATTGCATTGCTGGCTATTCTGATTTCTGCTGTTCTTTTTAGGAGCCACAAAATAAATCAGCAAAAGAACAAACTCCTCACCCGGCAAAATGAGGAAAAAGCCTTTCTTCTCAAAGAAATACATCATCGGGTAAAAAACAACCTTGAAACGGTGTCCAGTCTCCTGGCATTACAATCAGCTCATTACAATGACCCAAAAATGATGGATGCTATGGTGGAGAGTCAAAACAGGGTACATAGTATGAGTATCATTCATCAGAGATTGTACCAGGGTCAGCACCTTGCCAGTATCGAAATGCGTGACTACTTTAAGAATCTAAGTTCTCATATACTGGATTCATTTGGGGTAGAAGACCGTATAAATCTAGACTGCGAAATGGAGGAACTAGAACTTGATGTAGACATTGCGATTCCACTTGGATTAATTGTGAATGAATTGGTGACAAATGCCTTAAAGTATGCTTTCCCTAATGCTAATACAGGTACGATCAAGGTGGCATTACAAAAAAAAGATAAAAAATACCTTACCCTTTCAGTTGAAGATAATGGTATCGGAAGTGCAGGGGACCACGCTATACAGGGTACTGGATTTGGATCTCAGTTGATTGAGTTACTAACAGTACAGTTGAATGGCACGGTACAGAGGATAAATAAACCAGGAACAGCCTTTTTATTCAAATTTGAACCCTCACTATAATAGTTGCAGACGATCCATCAAAGCTGCTCGCATTTTCTTGCTCATAGGCACATTATATCGACCCAGTCGAATACTATTCATTTCGACCTCATCTACCTTCTTCAAATTCACAAGATACGACCTGTGGATTCGGAGAAAATCCTCTGCTGGAATTTTATCTGCCACCGATTTTAACGACATCACCAATAGGATCTCCTCAGCTTCAAGAAACAATTTGCAGTAGCTGCGGTCTGCCTCGATATAGTAGATGTCTTCAAACATGATCTTGACCATTCGGTCACGATATCTAACGAAGATCCGGTCTTTTAAGACTGAAGGTTCACCGAGATTAGGATACTCGGTAGTTTCAACGGAAGCTGCAGCCAACTCAAGTGCACGTTGTAAATCTATCTTTTTAAAGGGCTTGGAGATAAAAGCTTTAGGATGTGTAGATTTGGCTCGATTAAAATGTGCATCATCAGTATTGGCGGTTAGATAGACGATGGGGATATCCCTGACCTTTTGGATCTCCTGCGCCGTCTCTATACCATCTAGCTTCCCCTTAAGCTGAATATCAAGCAGCACCACATCCGTTGGGTTATTTCTAACGTGTTCAATGGCATCTTCACCCCGGGGGAGTATTGCATTGACTTCATATCCTAAATTACTGAGCTGCAATGAGATATTGGCAGCAATGATCATTTCATCTTCAACAATGAGCACCTTCACTTCCTATTCTTTTCGGTTTGAGCAGCCGGACGTTGTCCCGACGGAAAGATAAGAAATTTGCAGTCTCTTGTCCTCCAAAATGAAGGACATCATAAAACAATCATACCCTCTTTCATGCCTGGCACTTAGATGAGCCTCCAACAAACAACTCGTTTTATTGATCCGAATCAATGGTTTTAGAAATCAATATCATTTCGCGCAAGGACGGATAAAATTACCTTAAGGAGAACCAAAGCAGAGAATCGTGAGTAGGATTATAATCTTTGTACTTCTGGTATCTCTCATATTTGTAGCATGTAGTCCTCACTATATGGCCTCTGATTTCACGGATAAAACCTTGATTCATACGCAGGTGGCGATACTACCTATTGCAATAGAACACACCGGAAATCTACCTGAAGAATGGACAGCAGAAGACATTTTTCATATAGAAGAAGCGGAGAGCCGATCCTTTCAGATATCGCTATACCGCGAGATTTTAAGAAGCACCCGGAATGGGAGGAAACCACTATCGGTGGATATCCAGCATTACCGAAAAACGCAACAGATACTTGTGGAAGCGGGTATAACGATCTCTGACTCATGGCAAATGGATCCCCAGACGCTGGCATCCACATTGGGTGTGGATGCTGTGGTAATTGGAAACATCCGCAAGACCAGATACATGTCAGACCTGGCCTCGTATGGTATTGAGGTTGGAACACACATTTTTAATTTGATCACACAGCATCAGTTTTTTCCCTGGATCCCGATCACTTCACAATCAAAAAATGTACAGGTGAGCTATGAGCTGATCGATCGAGATGGCGTGACATTATGGTCTACAAACTTTGACGAAAGTGCCAATTGGCGTAGACCCGCCAATGAAATAATCGACGGTATAAGTCGTAGAGCTGCACAAAAATTTCCTTACCGATCAAAACAGTAACATTGTGAAAACACTGATAAGAACTATCGCAGTAATTTTACTCGCATGGGGATTCCTGACCATTATTGCCCAGCGTCAACGTGATGGAGAGCGAAAGAATTTCGGATCTCCCGAAGCGCAATATTTTGCTACTATACTATATAATCCTGATCCATTTTATAATCTGGATCAGCAGGTATCTGAGGCCTTTGCTGCAGCCATCGCCGGTGATGACTGGCAGGTGGAAGTGATGCCCGTAGCCCAGGCGGATCGAGTCAATATGAGATTGGTTAATTTATTTGTCTTTTGCTCTAATACCTACAACTGGGCTCCTGATAAACAAATCACCAATTACATAAAAGCGCTGGATCTTAGTGATAAAAAGGTGGTGGCTATTACCCTCGGAAGTGGGTCCACAGAAAGGGCAAAAAGAATTTTAGAGGAAATAATAAAGGATCAGGGTGGAGATCTCATTGGCTCGAAGACGTACTGGCTACTCCGTCCCAATGACGAAAATTCCAAACTCAAAAATGTGGAGGTAGCGAAGGAGCAGGTGATGGAATTTGCGAAGGCGGTGGTGAAGTGATGAGAGTAATAATGAAATACAATGCACAAAGATCTAGAAATTGACATTGATGAAGATTATCTCTGGCGCTGAGCCAATCAGATTTTCAGGTAACAGATATATGGGCCGTGCCTACGGCACTCATGAGAAAAATATAACTCTGATGTGGACTAAAGTCCACATCAACTAAATTTTCGTGCCTCTGGCACTGGGCCATAAAGCTCCAGATCAGAGTAGCATCCGAAGAAAAGTGCCAGAATGTCGATGGCACTTGTAAACAAAGCTGAGTTCCTTTTGCGCTAGCCACGATTAGTGCCAGAGGCATGGTTCATTCTTAGTGCCGTAGGCACGATCCATTCCCAGAGCCAGAGGCTCGACCCATTCCCACTACCGGACTTTAGTCCGGCCCACGAAATTTATTCTCCATAAATCCTTACTTTCAGGTACACCATCTATTTTTTTT
>JAUILM010000464.1 GCA_030432855.1 Bacteroidia bacterium | reverse complement strand
TTTACAGATGTTGATGAAGCAATCCGAAAACTTAAGGGTGCTCGAAAGCCAGTGCTTTTATTGGACATGGGAGATAATGTGGGGGGTGGTTCACCGGGCGATGGTACCATACTGCTGGAAGCTCTGGAGCAAAGCGACTATAGATCGTTCGTCTGTATCTATGACCCGGGGAGCGTGGAGCAACTTCAGCACGCTAAACCTGATTCCGTAATGGAAATTTCTATAGGTGCAAAGACAGATAGGCTTCATGGTCAGACATTAATAAGAACTGTGACACTGGTGAAAAGCGGTGATGGAAAGTTTTCAGAATCGGCACCAAGACATGGAGGTCAGGTACACTATGATCAGGGACAAACGGCCATTGTCCGGACAGAGACTGATAATACCATCATGCTCACTTCAAAACGCATGGTACCTTTTAGTCTGCAACAACTATTGTCGTTTGAAGTATATCCGGAGCATTTTGATGTGGTGATTGCGAAAGGTGTCCAGGCACCCATTGCTGCCTATGAAGAACACTGCCCTACTATCATTCGCGTCAATACTCCTGGCGTGACCACTGCAGATATGACAAAATTGAATTTCACGAACCGACGGAAGCCGCTGTTTCCTTTTGATGATTTGTAAGCCATGAAATACAGACCAAATGTTCCCATTAAATTGCCAGATCCCGCATCCGTTCTGAGGGTTCCTATCATTGAATTCGATTGTTATACAGAAGGACCTGCCGTGGATGATCAGGGGTATCTTTATTTTACCGATTTAGCAGGTAAAACGATCTGGTGCTATCGCAATGGATTTCTTAATCGGTGGGCTACCGGTGTCAGACCCAATGGTCAGTGTCTGATGCCTAATGGTGATCATTTGGTATGTGATAGCGATGAAAGTGTCATCCTCCAATTTGACAACGAAGGTTCTCTGCTCAAGAAATGGCAGTATGAACTCATTGGACGATTGAAAGTGAGGTGCCCAAATGATATTTGTGTTTCAAATCAAGGAGAGGGATTTTATTTTACTGATTCAGTAAGACATACAGGTGCTGTCTTTTATCAATCTTTTGATGGTAGAAGCACTGTAGTAGCTGACGGTATTGATTTCGCCAATGGAATTGCTATAGATCCCGATGACCGTTATCTCATGGTGGCAGAAAGTTATGCTAATCGCATCCTAAAGATAACTTTGAAAGAACCTGGCATTCGGAATGGAAGACCTGAGGTGTTTGCGACTTTACCGTTTCATCCTGAGAATAAAGAGACCGGTAATCTACCTGATGGTATCCGATTGGATCTAAT
This sequence comes from Bacteroidia bacterium, assembly GCA_030432855.1. Taxonomy (GTDB): domain Bacteria; phylum Bacteroidota; class Bacteroidia; order Chitinophagales; family Saprospiraceae; genus JABDMH01. The sequence continues at coordinate 3,940 of JAUILM010000464.1, read as the reverse complement.
GGGGCGTCTGTGGGTGGCGCATTATGGTATGCAAAAAGTGCACGTAGTTTCACCTGAAGGCGAGTTACTCAGATCTTATGATACCGGCATCCCACTTACTAGTAACCTGTGCTTCGCGGAGCAGGGCATATATGTGACCGGCGGGTCGGGAGAACCCGGGCCCGGTTCGGTATGTTTGCTGAGCTGGGCCTGAATACCAGAACTCGTTTATTAAAATATTTACAACCATGAAACACCATATAAAAGACCTGTATAACCTGACAAATAAGGTGGCCATCGTGACGGGTGGTAGCGGTTTGTTTGGAAAGTCCCTGAGTCTGGGGCTTGCAGAAGCAGGTGCCACTGTCATTATTGCATCAAGAAATATTGAGTCCTGTGCTAAAGTCGCCGATGAAATCTCCGCCGAAGGCTTGAAGGCTGTCGGACGGTCACTCGATCTTGCAGACGAAAAATCAATTAATGATTTTATTGAGGGAGTTTATGATGAATTTGGTCAGGTAGATATCCTGGTCAATAATTCGGTGACTCGTGATGGATTGGGTGATTTAGATCAGGTGACCAAAGAAGGGTGGGAGCGTGCACAGAAAGTCAATTCTACAGGCCTCATGTTGATCACTCAGGGAGTAATTTGTAAAATGGTTGAAGCGCAAAGTGGTAACATTATAAACATTGGATCTATTCAGGGAAATGCTGGCCCCAGGTTTCCGGTGTATGGTGATACAGGAATGTCAAGTCCCATTAATTACACGTATGATAAATGGGGGATGGTAGGATTTACCAAGTGGATTGCTAATAAATATGGTAAACATAACATCCGGTGTAATTGCTTGAGCCCGGGTGGGTATGGTCCCGGTGTTATGGAGGCGGTGGGCCAAAATGAATTCTATGATAACTATGTAAAACTGACTCCGTTAGGTCGATTTGCTGATGATGTGGATTTAAAAGGTCCCATTGTGTTCTTGGCTTCTGAAGCGTCGGGATATATTACAGGGCACAACCTCATGGTGGATGGTGGCTGGTCAAGTTGGTAAGGAGAAGACATGATGCAGTACATTGATTTTAAAGGAGATAGATTTTCCCAGTTAATGCTGGGAACTGTGCAGTTGGGGCTTAACTACGGGGTGGCCAATGAGCTGGGCAAACCTACCATCGAAATGGCAAATGATCTGTTGCTTGCGTCAGTCCAGGAAGGTATTAACGTCCTCGATACGGCACGCACTTATGGTAACTCCGAACAGGTGATTGGTGATTTTGAGAAAGACCATCATAGTAGATCTTTTCATATCATTACTAAATTTCATATACCCTCAGATCTGTACATAGACTCGAATGCTTGTTGGACTAAGGCACTTGATTCGGTAAGGTCTTCATTGCAATATTTACAGGTGCCCTCTGTGGCTGGATGCATCCTGCACTCGGGCATAGAGGATTCCATGGATGATGTCCTTACCTTTTTGCCGAATATTTTATCCAGGTTAAAATTGGAAGGTCTGATAAAATTTGGAGGTGTGTCTCTTTACCATCCTGGAGATTTTCCAAAACTCATGCAGCATCCTGAAATTGAATGGGTGCAATTACCATTTAACATATTTGATCAGAGGGCATTTCGAGATATAGATTCCAATGAAATGTTGAAAAATAGAATGATTGTAGCCCGAAGCGTTTTTTTGCAGGGGCTCTTTTTTCTGAGTGATGATCAGCTTTCCGGACCATTTTCCATCGCAGGGGATTTAATTCGAAAATTGAGGAAGCTGTCAGAAAAATATCAAATATCCATCGCTGAAATTACTTTCAAATATGTGGCGGAACATCCCCTGATCGATGCAGTCGTAGTAGGAGTAGATAATGTAAAGCAGCTCCGCATGAATATTGAATTGCTCAATCGACCAGCCTTACCTTCTGATCTCACCCGGGAAATTCAGGAGAATTTTTCAGAAGTAGATCCCTGGATTATTACACCCGGTCTCTGGCCTCAGAAACAGACATAATACAAGACCATGAAAGATATATGCATTGGAATAATTGGCGCGGGTAAATTTAGTCATCGGCACATGCAGGCCATTGAAAAAGTGGATCAAATTCATGTGAAGGTAGCCTGCCGGACCAATGCAACAGCTCTGGAGAAATTTTGTAAAAAATATAATCTCAGAGGATATTCGAATTATCAGGAATTAATTGAAAATCCGGAAATCAATGCGGTTCTGATTTCTACACCTCATCATTTGCATAAAGAAATTGCGATAGCAGCCTGTCAGGCGGGAAAACATCTACTGGTAGAAAAACCTCTGGCGCACAAGATAGAAGATAGTCGTACCATCGTACGGGAAGCCGATAGGGCTGGAGTCGTGCTGATGGTTGGTCATACCACGCGATATACTCGGGCTTACCAGGCAGTCCTTCGTTGTTTAATAGATGATGATCTTGGTGATATTACGCAGGCGGTCAGCTTTTCCAATTACTTTTGGATGGGACCTGATCGAAAAGTATGGCACCTGAATCCTGAAATGGGAGGGGGGTATCTGTTGACTCTCGGCATCCATCAATTGGATGCTCAGATAGGACTTGTGGGTGAGCGGGTAATGAGCGTACGAGCTTTGTTGTCAAACGATTATCATTCCTTCAAAATAGATGACCGTGGATCTATATGGCTCACATACGAAAATGGGATCACAGGATCACTCATTTACAATGGATATACCCATGGAGTGCCAAAGGTTGCTACCGAAATATATTGTCGATCCGGAGCTGTGAAGCTGGACACCCGTGAAGGTAATTTTTTGTGCCGGCAGGATGCCTGGGAATTGATTTCGAGTGCCCAGGAAACGCATTGGCTGGATGATGCACTCATCCGTGAATGGGAAGATTTTCGGGACGCTATACAGACCGGCAGAAGGCCCATAGTAGATGGTGAGACTGCCCTTCATACCATGGAAGTCATCGCTGCAGCATTTGAATCATCACGAAAAAATGAAGAAGTGTGGATATAAACAGAGAGATCGAAAGAATGAAAACAACATATAGTGAAATTGTGTCTACACGATGGTGGATCGTATTGGGTATTTTTTGGCTTTTCCCACAGATCCTGTCAGCTCAGGAAAAATGGGTCGAATTACCATCGATTCCGGATGAGGAAGGATTTGCCGGTATGTATGCCGGGGTCAGTAATGATGTACTGATTGTAGCGGGTGGGGCCAATTTCCCGGAGCTTAGACCCTGGGAGGGCGGCATCAAGGTATGGTATGACCATATTTTTTATCTGGAAGAAATAGATGGAACATGGAAGCGATCCGCTATGAACCTACCCATTCCACTGGCCTATGGTGTCTCTGTAAATTATAAGGATGAAGTACTTTTCATTGGGGGTAGCGATGCCGATAAACACTATGATGATGTGTTTTCCATTGCATTCAGGGATGGAGAAATTGTTAAAGGACAGGATTATCCTTCTTTACCGATTCCACTATCGAATATGTGTGGTGCAATTGTCAACGACGTCGTGTATATCGCGGGAGGTAATCAGACACCACAGTCGATTGGAGAACAGAAGTTTTTTGCGCTTGACCTTTCAGCACCTGCATCTGACAGGATCTGGTCGGAACTAAAGGCCTGGCCGGGACCGTCAAGGATTCAATCGGTAGCAGCCTCGATGGATGGGGCGTTCTATTTGTTCAGTGGGTTCGAATTGCATTTGGATAGTGCAGGTGCATTACAACGTACATTATTACATGATGCCTATAGATATGATCCTTCAAAGGATATCTGGACTCAGTTGCCGGATCTCCCCAGGGGAGTAGCTGCAGCTCCGGGAGGTGCTTTTTCAATAGGACTTTCTCACATCGTGATTCCCGGTGGACTGGATCAGGAGACACTGCAATTCACTGACCCGGCTAGCCATCCCGGATTTAAGGAGGAAGTGATCGCATATAATATCTTGAGTGAA
>JAUILM010000463.1 GCA_030432855.1 Bacteroidia bacterium | reverse complement strand
AATCATGGCTCTTTGGAAGGGTATAGTGAAAATCCTGCTCTCCTAATTGTTCGATTAAAATATACTAGTGAGGATCCTAATGCACTAGTAAATATACTTGACAGAATAACTGAAGTTTATAGTAATTTAGGAATTGAGAATGAACTACTTTTAACTTTGGTTTCACCAAGTGATAATGAAGACCTGCATTGGAGGTAGGAGCACCCATGATAAAAAACTATTTACCAACCAAAAATCAGTACTATGAAATTTCTGATAGCCTTGTGCCTCATCGAGTTGGAATAGTGCATGTCCCACAACGCTGACAACTACCAGAATTATCCACGCAGTCTAAGGCAAAAAAATAACAATACGAACAACCAATATAGATGATGAAAAAAACACTATTTCTATTCATAACGTTTGCCTTTCTAATATCGAATGCTCTACATGCGCAGGATAAAGTTTATTTTGGAACCAAGGAATCGACACCAACCATTCCCCCAAAAGGTGAAAAACTGAAGGTTATAATTGTTACTGATGCCAGCAATGAAATCGATGATGTATGGGCCATATCACTAGCCTTGTTGCACCCCGAAAGATTTGATATTCTGGGATTTGTTGGTAGTAACTATGATCATACCTTCCTGGGAATAGGGCCCAAAAGCATTCAAACTTCGGTAGAAACTATTGAAACAATCTTAGATAAGGCGGGGCTCAAGGGAAAATACCCAGTATATCCGGGAGGACATCCTATGCAATATGAGTTTCATCCCAGTAAATCTGAAGGCGTTGATTTTATTGTTCAGGAAGCGTTGAAATGCACTCCTAGTGACCCTTTGTGGGTCATTGGTTTGGGTTCTCCAACTGACTTGGCTTCGGCTTATTTAAGCAACCCTGAAATCAAAGATCGAGTTATCATGTTTTGGCATGCTCGCACAGAAAACACCTGGCCTTACCGAGCTCACAATTATAATATTAAAGGTGATATGCATGCTTCGAGAATGATGTTTCACGCTCCATTCCCTTTAATCATTTTTGACACTGGAACGCACCTATTTGCTGGTAATTTAGAAGAAACAGAAAGAAACATTAAACCTTATGGAGCCTTGGGTGAGTATTTATATAATTATCGTTTGAAATCTGATTACTATAAGAGCACGACCAAAGGATATTTTGACTTAGGTGATATAGCAGCATTAGTCGACCCGGAAATTGCTAAATGGGAAGTTGTTAAGTGTCCCACGGTAACTCAATATATGGATTACAATTTCTTTGAAACAAATGGAAGTATTTTGAGGTGCTACGATATAGATCGAGATAAAACCTTCAGTCTACTATACCAGGGAATGCAAGAAAAATATGGCACAAAGTAGCATTTAAATAGAGACTTCACATTTCTCTGTTTATTTAATGCATCGGCTCTTGTCCCAAATACTTTAATTGAAATTCTAGCTCTGACTAAAAAATAAACTATAAGGTTTACACCTGGCTATAGATGGTAATCTCGTCCAAAAGAGTAAACCAAGATTTGAATGTATGGTCTTAGAGGAACACGTTTCGCTACCTGTTCTCAAGTGGATGGCATTCCCTATGCACTGGAACAATCCCTCTAAAATTTCAATAAATGATACCCCTTTTGCTGGTACATCGTGACCGTAGTGAGCATGGAGGTCGCGATGCCCACCTTAGAATACACCCGATCAAGCTCAATCTCCTCATGTAACAGTGATTGGCCACATACGGTCATCACGACGCCCGCTTCTACCAAAGCATCTATGAGGGGCAGATTCGGATTATCACATCCAAACTTCTCTCTGTAGTCTTTATCTTTCAGTAGAGCCACCGTGGCACCACCATGCGTGGCCAAAACAATATCTAATGAATCAGGAGAAACTCCGCCCACTGCATGTAAGTTGATCATGCGCGCCACATTGTTTAATGCCAGGTTGATTTTCTTAGGATCTTTCTGACCTGACACGACATCCACTACGATTCGATAGCGTAAGTTGGGATCGGGTTTCACGGTGGCATACTCGAGTGGATGGATACCTCCGAATTCTTTGATGACAGGGTTTACAAAATCTGGATGCTGCGTATAGGCATCCAAGGCAAGCGTCAAGAATAGAATGACCACATAGTAACGAATCATAGGATCCATTTTGAGATTTAATTTAATGACTGTTTTATGAATTCACTAGTATGAATAGCTTATGCTTGATTGCTTTGTCTAGTCCACAATTATACTTTTGGCTTTTACATCATCTATGTTGATAAAAATGCGCAAGATCTTTTGCCGGATACCTGAGACCGGATACCGGCTACCGTAGATGTGGCTGTATCGTGAATAAGAAAGCCCTTCTACGCTGAAGCTTCGAAGGGCGGAGGTGGAGCTGCCGGGAGTCGAACCCGGGTCCAGAGAAAGTACCAAAGGGCTTTCTACATGCGTAGTCGACTATTTGATTGTCTGGATCAAAGACGCTTGTCGACCTGCTGCTTTAATCCATAGCCTCTAAGATTTCGCGCATCAGGTGAGACAACCATCAACACTAGTCAGCGGGTTTTTGATATGCGGCACACTGTGTAGCTGACGTCAAGCGCACGGCACAAAAGCTACTTAATTCCTAGAATTATGCAGCTAAGGCAAAATTTCTATTGCCAATTAAAAAGTGTTTAATGTCCAGTTTTTAACGAAGATGAGACATCATACTTCGGCATGCTTACCAATCAGTGCCATTTCCTGTCGATTCCAATACAGCCCCAATTGATTTTCAGCTGACTTTTCAGCCTCTTCAAAAGATACAAACGTACAACATTCGATGATTGTTCCTAAGTTTCCAGGAAAGAAACCTTGATAATCCTTTACCCCCTATTCGACCTGCTTTTCCAGACTGGATACCGCCGAAACGCAGAAGACACCTAACACCTCCTGATCGTCCGATACGCTGTATACGTTACCCGGTGAATTGGCGATAGGACTCGCAAAGATCGTGTTGGATCCATTCAAGATCTGATTTCTGGCAGATTCCAAAAACAAGAAAGCCTCCGGTGAAATAGAATGTATCTCTACCCGAATCTGGTCACCAACCTCATAGGGTGGCACATCATTTTCTGCTTCAGCACTATCCGGTATCGGATTGACTGCTTCTCGAATCGGGGGAATGAAAATAATACCATCAATTTCAGCACCGGCAGTAAACCCACCATCGTATGCTATATTGATCTCATCAGGCTTATTGAGATAGAGTCCATTTTTGAAGGTCTTGATCCAGTAGGTATTACCCAGTCCGGGGATATCGCGGGCATAAAACTGAGCATAAATCCCATCGGGACTGCCCAATTCATCTTCACGAAATTCCTGCACGATACTGTCGATGGCCGGAACGGACTGCATGGATGTGACACTTGATATCTGCCGTCCATCCACATCAATCGTAAGGGTGTATTGAGACCCTATTTGACCTAATGTCGAATCTCCTGATGCTTCCCAGACATAATTGCCATCTCCCTGATCCTCAAACACAAATTCCTCACCACTCTCAGAAAGTATGCTGACCAAAGCCCCAACCACTGCCGGCGAAAATTCATTTTGAAAATACGGCTGACTCCTGGTCAATCGAATAACCTGTTCTTCGGGAAGATTATTTAACCACGCATCTACAGTAAGTAGAGCATCTGCGTTGTCCGTATCAATATCAATGACATCCTCGCAAGCTACCAGGTAGGATCCCAGGAATATTACGATTATATATTTGATCCAGTCCTGCATCATTATCTGAATTTGAAATTATAGGAGATTGATGGAATAAAACTTCCAACCACCGAAAGCTGGATAGCTTCTGTGGTGATAGGTTGATCAATAGCGGGTCGATCTGCATCCTGCCGGAAGAAAATAGAAAATGGATTCCTGCGGTTGTACACGTTATAGATAGAAAACACCCAGTCACCAACCCAGCGATCATCTTCTGATTTCTTGCGACCCTTTAATGTCGCTGACAAATCCAGTCGGTGATATGACGGGATCCGTACATTATTTCGCACATCCAAACCATTGTGCGGCACCAAATAGCCTTGCTGCTCATAGCGTGATGTGGCGAATGTTGTCGGCGTTCCGGAATTAAATACAAACGTACCTCCAAAACTCCACCGCTCATTTAATTCGTAAAACGTAGTCAGACTAAAACTATGTTTTTGATCAAATCTTGACGGATACCATTCATTATTATTCACACCTTCCACGAGGCGCTCCGTCCGTGCTAACGTATAACTGGCCCAACCGGTAAAGTCGCCTTTATTTTTCTTAAGCTGAAATTCTGCACCGTAGGCACGACCCTCACCTTCTAATAGATCACCTTCTATAAATTCATTTAATAAAAGATCCGCACCGTCAATGTAGTCAACGAGATTACGCATCTTTTTGTAGTACACCTCTGTACTAAACTCATAGGCATTATCACTAAAATTTCTAAAATACCCCAGAGCTACCTGATCTGCTAATTGTGGTTTAATATTGTTAGTACTGGGTGTCCATACATCTACTGGCGTAGAAGCTGTCGTGTTGGAAATTAGATGAATATACTGTGTGGTTCGGTTGTAACTGGTCTTGATTGAGGAAGTATTGTTCAACTGATATTTAGCAGAAAATCGGGGTTCGAAATTAAAATAGGTTTGAATGGACTCCCATTGTCCTACAGGCCGAATGTCGATGGGCACTCTTCTTTGCCCAGGCACCGCCGCATCTTCAAATGTATAGGCATTGCCTTTGCCCATATAGTTAAAGTGCGAAAGCCGAATTCCATAATTTACCTTCAGGCGTTCAGTAATGTCTTGCTCATTTTCAATATATGCAGCACTTTCAACGGCATATTTGTTAGCAAGACTTACATCTCTTGCTTCTCCTTCACTGACACCGATGGCATTACCGGGCTCGAAAGTGTAAACTATAGCCTGCCCTCCAAATCGAACAATATTTTGAGGATTTATGAAATAAGTAAACTCTGGTTTTACACTATAATTCTCAATATTGGCATTCCAATCAAATTTGTTCGTGGCATCATCCCCGAAACTCAACTCATAATCGTAGTCACTAAAATAAACCGTGAGATTACTGAAAAGTCTATCATTAAATAGGTGATTCCATCGGAAGGTACCTGTGCTATTCCCCCAGTTGAATCCTGCAGCATCACCAAAGCCAAAGTTATCCCGGCCAAAATACCCGGAGAGATATATTCGATTGTTATCGTTGATATTATAGTT
>JAUILM010000462.1 GCA_030432855.1 Bacteroidia bacterium | reverse complement strand
GCAAGGACATGTGCGAAATTATATAGTAGGAGTAGAATATCCTGCGTATTGATGGACTCGATAATCTGGTCCACAGTATCTTTCGTGGGGTCTTGCTGCAGCTTTAATACCTGGGCTATTTTAGGCATTACCTGTTGGGCGTCAACTACAGGTGCTAGCTGAACAAAATATAAGCCATCCCTAAATCTATGGTTAATCCGATGTATCAATTCCAGTGCAAGTCTGGTTTTTCCAGTACCTCCCGGACCTGTTAGTGTCAGTAGTCGGGTTTCATCAATTATTTTGATGATTTCAGCAAGTTCCTTTTCTCGCCCAACTAGTTTTGTAAGAGCAGCGGATGATTTCGGTGCCTTATTTTGCTTTTTGGAAAATTCCGATGGACTGTTTCCAAAGCGTTCCTGAAATATTTTACTGAAGTATGACAGGTTATTGAATCCCGTCTGGAATGCTACTTCAGAAACATTTCCGACCTTATTGCGAAGTAATTCAGCCGCTTTTTGAAGTCTGACTTCGCGAATATATTCACTGGGAGACATACCATTACTGGCCTGCAATTTTCTATATAGCTGAGGTCTGCTATATCCAATTTCCTTGCAAAGAGTGGTTACAGAGAAATCCGCATCAGAAAGGTGTTTTAAAATGATGTCTTTCACCGCGATTTCAAACCCAGTATCCTGCGGTGCAATAGTAGATGTATTTATGTCTGGAATTTGCAATTTTCCCCTTAGATCCTGATTTGTCGGTACGTATATGCTCGTTTTTGCAATGGCATATATGTCTCTTGGTACCTCATCATTCTTGAAATGATAGGTACCCATCCATTTACTGGGTATTTCCTGATTACTTATTTCTTCGTGGACCTTGTTCGATATTAAGATAGCTCCTGCACATCCCAGAGATTCCACCCGCGATGCGATGTTGACGCTGTTACCAATTATATCGGATTCAGTGACCATGACATCCCCCAGGTGGATACCTACACGTAGTGGAATCGATGGATTTTTCTGCAGCATTTCTTGCAGCCTGATGGCGCATAAGACCGAATCGGTGGCACTTTCAAAAATGCTCAAGGTGCCATCTCCGTGATACTGAATGACCTTGCCACGATATGATTCATGCGTGCTTTCAATGGCTGCCCGGTGACGTGTTCGTACTTCCAGTGCGGCAGACTCGCTTTCCTGCATCAGTTTTGTGTAGCCGACAATGTCGGTAAACATGATGGATACCAGTTTGCGAGAATATGTCATAGTTGATTATGGTTGAGTGTTACTTCTTACTACATCGGAACTCCGGATTTCTGCTATCAGTAAATTAATATTTGTTTCAGTATTTTCCTCCTCAAAGGTTGACGAGCATTTCAAGTCAATCTCAGATTTAATTTGTTTTATAAATGATTGAAATACCTTATGAGTGGGCATTTCCAGTTCCTTCCTGTAAAGAGACGCGGCATGAAAGAGTTTGCCGGCCATAAAATGTTGATTACTCTGCTGCAATAGGTGACTCATTAATTCCAGTGCCTGGGGGAGATAGATATTCAGCCCTTTTTCTACGATCACTTCCAGATTATTCAGGCAGACTTTCAGTGCCTCATCCTGTTTCCCCTGTTTGTACAAGAATCTTGCATATGTCATATAAACCGAGGGCCCATGCATGCCCGCATAAGCTTTTGTTCGGGAAGTCAGTTCTTCCAACATTTCCCAGATCCCTTCCAGCTCGTTGCGATTCATTTTTATTTCGCAGCTAATCACATCGGTCCAGTAATACCCGAGATGCGTTCCGATTCTCCCCCAGATGTTTCTCGCCTGTTGTAGATTATCCAATGCCTTATTACATTGATCATTGAAATAGAAGTAGACGCCTTTCATGGTCAGACACCAGGCAATCAATTGATCATCAGCAAGATCCATCAGAATTTCCAGAGATTCATTGATTTGATTTAGTGCACCATCCATTTTACCATAATGGACATTGCACATCACCTCATTGGTCAACGCAAAGGCGTATCCCCTAATGTCTCCAACTTCGAGTCTGAGATCCTTGCTCTTTATGTAAGAGTCAATAGAACTCTTATAGTCTCCTTTCCAGAAGTTAAGCCAGGCCAAATTATTCAGGCTGACTGCGATACCTCTCTTATTGTCCAGTTTTTGATAGATGGACAACGCTTTTCTACTACGATCTTCTCCTTTGTCGACGATCGGTACCAGGGTATAGGCCCAACCCAAATGGTTAAGTGCCTCACCCGCTAATCGATCAAAGGATTTATTGCTGGCTATCCTGTAGGATTCTTCTAGTGCCTTTATGGAATCATGCCAATTTTGTGTCAGTGACATCATAATACCATAGGCATTCATGGCTGTGCATCGCGATTCAGTTTCCAGGTCATCAGGTGCTTTTTGTAAGAAACGTTCCAGCCACTGCACACCCTCTCGCATCATGGATCGAATGACCCAATATCTCCAGATATAGCTACAAATCTCCAGCCCTACCTCAACCTGTCTATCACGGTCCGCATGAGCAAGCAGCGATCGAATATTATCGAGCTCCAGTTCAACCTCATTCAAGACCTCTTTTACATTACCTTTAGTAAATTGAGGTGGCTTGTCAGATAAAAACTGTCGAAAGTAGTTAGTATATCGGGTATAAATTATGTCCTTTTCATTTGAAGCTTCCAGCTTTTCAAGTCCGAAAGCCCGTAAAGTTTCCAGCATGAAGAAACGAGGTTCGCCATCTTCCTGCTCTACCTGGTAGATAAGACTTTTGTCGACCAGACTACTCATGTGATCAATAAATGCCAAATTATCACGATATCCCTCAAAGCAGACATCTTCAGCCGATTCTAATGTGGAGCCACCCCCAAAAACAGAAAGCCTGCGAAATAACGTTTGCTCCTCGGGCTGTAACAGATTATAGCTCCAGCCAATGGCTGTACGAATCGTTTTGTGTCGGGTAGGATGAGTGGAAGCGTTCGTGCTTAAAATGTCCAGACTGGAGGAAATACGTTTCCACAGTGCCTGGGGTGAAAAAACCTTAATGCGTGCCGCTGCCAGTTCTATAGCCAGAGGAAGTCCATCCAGTCGTTGGCAAATTGCAATGATAGCCTCCTTATTTTCATCGGTGATGGTAAAGTTTGGTTTCACAGCCTGAGCTCGTTCTACGAGTAATTTTACTGCCGGAACGTCTATTAGTTCTTCAACCTCGTAACTAGCTCGTTCTTCAGGAATGCCTAATTGTGATACTGGAAATTCACGTTCACCCGGGATAGCTAAAGCCACTCGACTGGTGACCAGAATTGTCAAATTCTCACATCGCAACAGGAGTTCTCCAACATCTTCTACGGCATCCAATACGTGTTCGAAATTATCCAGTAATAGCAGCATCTTTTGACTACCAATGAAGTCTGCAATGATTTCCAGAGGTTCTTTCAGCGTATTCTGCTTGATCTTTAATATCTGTGCCACCTTCGGCATTACACCAGAGGCCTCTGTGACAGGTGCCAGCTGTACGATATGAAAACCAAAGGGGAAGTGGGCGCCTATTTCATCGATGACCTGTAAGGCAAGGCGAGTCTTCCCCGTGCCTCCGGGACCAGTCAGTGTCAGCATTCGGGACTGATCTAATAAATCTCTGATGGATTCGATTTCGCTTTCACGGCCAATAAAAGAATTAAGAGTGCCACGAACGGTGGGTATTACTTTCTTGCTGGTATATGCAGAGGGCACCGCACCATACCTTTCCTGAAATACTTTACTGAAATACGAGAGGTTGTTGAAGCCGGTCTTGTAAGCTATCTCTGAAACATTGCCTACTTTAAGTTTTAATAATCTTGCAGCTTCTCTCAATCGAATCTCCCTAATATAATCTGAAGGTGAGAGTCCATGCAAGGCCTGTAGTTTTCGGTACAATTGAGGTCTACTATAGCCTACTTTTTTGCAGAGAATGGTCACTGAAAAGTCGGGGTCATCCAGGTATTCCATGATGACTTCTCGCACGAGGTTGTCAAAATCTTCTTCAGAACTTGTCGATGAAATGGTATCTGTTGGAACATGAGATTCGATGATATGAGTCTCATCTTCGGCCAATTTACCTGAAATTCGATGGATATCTGGTCGGACTATACCCTTTTCAGTAACCGCATAAACCTCCCGTTTTCTTCCATCATTCTTAAAATGAAAACTACCCAGTAATTCGAGTGAAATATCCTGGTTACTGATTTCTTCACGAATCTGATTAGAAATAAGGATAGTTCCCGATTGCCCTAATGACTCGATTCTCGAGGTAATGTTGACACTATTACCGATGATGTCTGACTCAGTAATAAGAACATCACCGAGGTGGATACCGATTCGTAGTGGGATAACGGGATCTTTATTGAATTCCCGCTGAATCTCAATGGCACACAATACGCACTCAATAGCACTATCGAAAATACTCAGCGAGCCATCTCCATAGTATTGGATGACCTTGCCATTTCTTTTCTTGTGAAATGCTTCTATCACAGAGCGATGGCGGGTTCTGATTTCTATTGCTGCGGATTCACTCTCCTGCATCAGTTTTGTGTACCCCACAATGTCGGTAAACATGATAGTGACAAGTCTTCGAGAGTACGCCATCTTTGAGATTCGATTTTCTGGAATTTTATCAAACCCGGCTACGCAGGTTCTAACAAATCATCCCAATATATGCTTGCTTCATAATAGGAATATTTGTCTACTATAGTGTCTTATAAGGGGTAAAATGTTATTCGGGAGGAGGAGAAAACTCCATAAACAATGATTTACAGGGAACCATATAGCAACACGGACTATAATTTGTGTTTTTCTCCTACAATTGTGATCCCATCGCGCATGGTGGGTGGAATGATTGACTCAGTTCTTGAAAAAAGCCAATGGATGGGAGTCTGATGGTTATTGAAATAGTTCTTCAGATGAGTTGATCTGATGTGAAAACCTGCCTCCGCAAGCATCGCCTGTAGTTCGCCGCGGGTGTATTCGCGGAAGTGACCCATTTTCGAAGGTAGTAGAAGATCATAAGGGTTTTTACCCATCATCATACGGACTCGTTTGTGTATGGCCACCGCATTAGGTGTCTGAATGATAAGCTTGCCCCCGGGTACTAATGATTCCTGAAACCTTTTAAGTACGATATCGGGAGGAGTAAACAAGTGCTCAATCACCTCGCAAAACACGATAACATCATAGGTGGAATGGGAGAGGGCCCAGGCCTTATGCGTATTGTTGAGATCTTGC
>JAUILM010000461.1 GCA_030432855.1 Bacteroidia bacterium | reverse complement strand
GTTCCACTCATTCAGATCATGGAGGATGATCCCAAATCGAAAGGGCAGGTATTTCAATCGCTTTGAGATACCAAAACTAATATTGAGGGGAAGTTTTTCCCGGACATCATCATATGTAGATAATTGAGTCCCCAAATCCTTGATGACAAATGCAGCCGTGAACTGGCTGGCAGTATCTTCATAGAATGCAGCCAGGTCTAAAGCCAGACCACTGGACCCATAGGTGTCCAGGGTAGAGCTAATAAACTTCACATTGGTTCCCACCGTGAGGTTTTCATACAAGCGATAAGAGGCCCCCACAGAGATCGCTACTTCCCCACCTTTCACCGTTCCAACATTGTTTCCAAAAACATCGGTAGCATCAAAAGAGCCGTAGCTGATATACTTGAATGAACCATGTGTCATGATACCCTGGGACTCAAATGACTTTCCAAACGCTGCATAGCCCTGTTGAATCCCTGCCACTAAAAACTGGTGTTGGACACTGATTGCTTTATCATAATCAAATGACAAGCTGGCTGGATTTTCCTCTGCTGTAGCAAGGCCTCCATCACTACTGACGATAGAACTTCCTCCCAAAGAACTGCTGTAAGCGGATGAAGGTGTAGATAGAAAACTATAGACATGCTTGCCTCCTATTTGACAAAAAGCCGTCAGCGATGTGAAAGATACAAGGAGTAGACTAAGTAAAAGTTTGATCATAGATGATTTATCACTATTCGGTATCAGAAATAGTATGGCATATGCCTTTCTCACATTGCATTTTGCGATCTACTGATCCATCTTCTTTATAAAGAACCAGCAATCCATCCTCGTTGTCTCCATCCAGATAGGTGCCTTCCGCCTTCAGGGTGCCATCCTCGTAATATTCTATAAATGGACCATTTTCAGAGTTGTCATGCATTTCCACCACTTCCATGATTTGTCCTGAAGCATAGTATTTTGTCCACTTGCCTTCCATCTTGTTGTCAATGTAAGGACCTTCCAGCATCAATTCACCTGATTCATAGTATTTTTTATAGACACCATCATACATACCCATTTTATACTCTTCTTCAATCAAGGTCTGACCTCCGGGTGTGAAAATCGTACGAACCCCATGGAGCGTATCTTCATAATAAGTGGCAGTTTCCACCAAATTACCCTCGCTGTAGCGCTCATAAAATCCATGACGCTTCAGATTATCCTTCTTCACCTCATATCGCTCCAGCAGTGCACCAGAGTCTTCATCATAGACTTCCTTGACTGAATTACTATTACATGCAAGGATAGATATCATTAAAAGAATTAGCAGCAGGTGCTTACATGCTATCATCATGGTGATACTTTAAATTCATATGTGATATAACGCGATGTTGCTTCATATCTTACCTCATAAAAGCAAAAGTGGTGTCAAACATTTCAATGTCTAACACCACTCATGTATATTTTGCGTTAACCGAGTCTAGTAAAAACGGTATCGGTTGTCTTCGATATCTGCATTTTTTCTCAGTGATTGCATGAGTCCAGCTTTAGCCTGTCCTGCAATCTGGTTGGTATAGGAAGCTCTCAGAGAAGGGATATTCGCCGGCGTAGCTTCCGTTCGGTTAAATGGTTTAATCAAATAAACTCCCGCAGTACCCCCTATCGGTCTTGAAACTTCATTCAATGGTACTTTGACAGCTGCTGATGCTACACTGGGCTCTTCTCCAAGATTAGCAATAAAGTCTGTCAGGAAGTTGACTCCACGGGCAGTATCGATCTGCGTGTCATAAATCTCAGCTACCTGCTCCAGTGTCTTACCCTCCAGTTCTTTCTTGAGGATTTCAGCTTTCTTTTCATTACTTACCAGTCCTTCAATAGTGGGTCTCAGGGCTTCAAGGCTAGGCTGACCAGCAGGATTGATCTCTGATAATCCAGCTACCACGTAGCGACCATTGTAGTATAGGGTAAGGTCCTGAAAGATGAAAACCTCAGGTGAAACATCTCCCTCTTCCACTCCAGGTTCGTAGGCATATCGGATCATGTCACGTGATGTCTGACTGGTACCCAAACTATTGATGGTGAAATCATTTTGCTTTACGGGCATAGTCAATTCAAGATGCAGCTCCGGTCTGTCGGCGATAGCCGCTCTTACATCTTCCAGCGTTCGATTGGTACTTACAAAGTCAAGTACATCATTGTACATACTTTCCTGTGTATTTTCAGAAGGAATAATGGGTTCGACCAAATAAGCGAGCTGTACGCCCTCTTGATTGGTTTCGTATGTCCAATCCAGTACCTCCACCACATGTACACCAAATTCGGTGATCACTGTATATAATTTATTTTTCTCTGCGTTGAAAAACACGAGATCATTGAAGGGCTTAACAAAACCACCCAATGCCACATTTCCTAAATCTCCTCCATTGACACTTACGCTCATAGATCCCTGGTTAAAAGTCTGAGCCAAAGAATCAAAAGTAAAAGCACCACTTTCGATCAGATTTACGAGGCTATCAGCTGTTCGTTGGGCTGCCTGGTATTCCTCCAGCGTCTGCGCTCGTCTCAGGATATGCCGGGTATGCACAGAATCTGCAATAATTTTTCGATCCAGGATTTTAGCGGCACGCAGAGCGTTGCCCTCTATATATGGACCCACGACAGATCCAATGGGTTTTTGGAAAACAGAATCGGCGATCAAGGGACTTACAGCGGGTCTTTTCACATAGGCAAAGTCAACTGTGCCATAATTGTTTTCCACGTAGAACGTATCATTAACATTCTCAGCCGTCCATCCAGTGACCAGATCATTCATCTTTTGCTCCAATGCAGCACTATCTTCCGGTGTTGGCAAGACATTGAATGACACGAAACTCAATACCCGGGTTTCTTCATCCTCTGCATATTCTGCCTTATGTTCATTGAGGTAAGCTTTAAGATCAGATTCACTGATGGAAACATCGCTAGAAGGCACCTGATCATAGGGAACCTTCACATAGGTAAAGTCAGTCCTTTCAGTTTGATCAATATTGGTAGCTTCTACCATCCAGGTCGGCGTATAAAAACCCTTAGCCACGATATTAGTCAGCTTATTCGTAAGTCTTTCTGTCATGACTTCTTTCTCCTGATATGCCCAAAGTTCACGGAGACTGGGGGTAAGACCTCCCTGGTCGATGGTGGCCTTTATATTATTAAGTTGCGTACGATCCACAAGTCCTGTGTTAGGATCTGCAAATCGCTGTTGGATCAAAGGACTCAGATTGGTGCCGAACTGTAGATCCATTAACTCTGCTCTGGGTACCGCAAGGCCGTTAGCTTCCGCTTCGTTTCCAATAATGGTACGATCCAGAAAGTAGTTATATAGGTAATTTCGTCTGCTAAATACGTCAGCCTGCGAACCTGTATATAATATTCTCTCAGCGTTTTGGAATTCAGTCCAATCCACCTTCTCACCATCTACTTCCACCAGCGTAAGTTGCTGTGCTCCTGGACCACCCTGACCTGTCATATCCATGATGACAAAAGCAGCCAAAGCCAATCCGATCACTACGATCAACAACCAACTGTGCTTTCTGATTTTTCCAATTAATGCCATAGTTTCTTATGAATTTACCTCTATTAACGTTTGGAAGTTAAAATTGTATTGCAGCAGCTTCTAAGTGCAAGAACTTTGGCGGTAAAAATTTAGTCTTTATACCACCCTCTTTATCAAATACTTATGCAGTCAAAAGTTACTTTGTTTCGAATCTTAAACTTTTCATTTTAAGACCCTTTTAAAAAAGCACTGCAAAAGTAATAGAATAGGGCTTAATATCAAATATTTTTCACGACAAGACGCTATCTCAATATCGCTTACATATTAGCTATTTTTTATATTTGATTTGTCTTGCGCTACCTCCGCCAACTCATCGTAGAATGCCTGTCCGAACCTGCGGACGATGGCTTCCCTCAAAAATTCATACACGGGTACCTGAAGTGATTTCCCCAATGTACAGGCAGCTGCACACAGCTCCCAGTCATCATAGTTGAGTGCAGTCATCTCCACGGCGGGAAGTTCTTTTTCACGAATAGGATACAAGTGACAGGAAATCGGCTTCTGAAAAGCGATGGCACCATCTTTCCAGGCACGCTCGATGCCACAGTAAGCTACACCCGCTGGATTTCTGATCAGATATACACATGACCCATCAGGTAGCAGAGGAGTACCGTACATATCTGGTTCCTTATAGTATGTGTATGCACCTTCATCATCAATCTTTTCCCTCGATGCCTGTGAAAGGTATGGATCTAATGCGGCACGGATATCGACTAAAATACTTTTCTCCTCTTCAGTGATGGGTGCACCCCAATCCCCTTCCCAGCAACAGGCCCCTTTGCAAGCCTTCAGATTACAGACAAATTTCCGGTCGAAGATGTCTTCGCTTATCAAAATATTTTGAATAAGTATCATTCTGCAATATTATCGTCTTCAAAAAAACTAACGACGATCTAATCTGTTCAAATTGTGTATATTTACGGCCCTCAATTTAGAGATCAATTCACAAATTTATCAACTTAAAAATCGGATCAGAGCCCATTCAATGGATCAGTTAAAGTCGAAGTTTCAGGAAAAATCATCAGAATTAAGATCAAAACTCCGTGCACTAGTCAAAGAAAACGCCTCCAAAATAGTGGATCAGGTGTCCCTGGCGCAGATGTATGGCGGTATGAGAGGGGTGAAGAGCATGATTTGGGAGACTTCCAGTTTGGATCCGATCGAAGGCATAAAGTTTCGGGGTTACAGTATACCACAGCTTAAAGAGAAATTACCTACCGTAAATGGAAGCACAGAACCACTTCCTGAAGGCTTGTTTTGGTTGATGCTGGTAGGTGAGATTCCTACCGAGGAGCAGGTAGCTTGGTTAGCAGATGAATGGGAGCGGCGAAATAAGGTGCCAGATCACGTATTTAAAGTGATCGACAGCCTTCCTAAGGATACACATCCGATGGCGCAGTTTACCATGGGAATCATCGCATTGCAAACCGAGTCTGTTTTTGCTAAGCGATATTTTGAAGGACTATCCAAAACAGAATTTTGGGATCCCACCTATGAGGATTCGATGAATCTCATTGCCAAACTTCCACGATTGGCGGCTTACATCTATCGTCGAAGTTTCCATGATAATGATCAGATTGAGGCTGATCTTAACCTGGACTGGGGTGCGAATTACGCGCACATGCTAGGGAATGACTCAGAGGATTTTAGAAACTTCATGCGTTTGTACCTCACGATACATGCCGATCATGAAGGTGGGAATGC
>JAUILM010000460.1 GCA_030432855.1 Bacteroidia bacterium | reverse complement strand
CGCTTTACTGTATTGGTTTTGGCCAGAAAGTAACCGCTTTCAGACACCAGAAACTTACCGGGCTCAAACATCAGTTGGATATCTTTTCCAATCATTTTTCGATAGTCCGAAATCTTACGGCTCATCTCTCTTCCGAATAGCTCAATGTCTGTTTCTACATCATTGGGTTTGTATTTGACTTTAAATCCACTGCCAAAATCGATGTAGGATTTTTCGGGGAAATGCCTGGCGACATCGAAGAGTATATCGGTAGCTTGAAGAAAGACATTGACTTCGAGGATGTCCGATCCCGTATGCATATGGATGCCCTCTACGTGAATCTTGTGCTCCTTGACGATCGACTTTATCTGTGACAGCTGGTGGATAGAGATGCCAAATTTCGAATCAATATGGCCCGTAGATATCTTTTTATTTCCTCCCGCCATAATGTGGGGATTGATACGTATACATACGGGTTGATCTGGAAAATGTACACCAAAATATTCCAGTGTTTCCAGATTATCGATATTAATCCGAACACCCGCTGCCATGGCTTTCTCGTATTCTTCAATAGATGCTGAGCTGGGAGTGTAGATGATGTCATTGGGTTTGAATCCCGCCTCCAGGCATAATCTGATTTCGTTGTAGGATACTGCATCTGCTCCAGCTCCAAGTGACCGGATTAGCTTGAGAATGGAGAGATTAGTAAGTGCTTTGCATGCATAGTTAAAGACTACGTTGGGAGCGTCAAATGCGTTGGTGAGACGCTTGTACTGCCGCTCGATTACCGCGCCATCGTATACAAAGAGAGGCAGATCATATTTGTCCGAAAGATCTAGTGCAGGAATGCCCTGGATGACATATCCTGAATCAGTTAATTCCATCACTCAAGATTTAAAGCTGACAAATATAGAATCTTAAATGAGGTATTTATATGAAGTTACTATTCAAATAAACCTTCGTAGGAAGAGGATTCTCCGGAACGCTTAATTTTCTCTCGTTCAATCTGAGGCTCATTGAGATCAAGTGTATCCGTCGACTGATTGCCATCTCCCAGCAACATTAAAGTGCTTTCTTTTTCCCACTTTTCAAGCATTTTAAGACCTTCTTCTTCAAAGACCCCATTCTGAAGGTCCACGGAATCCATAAAAGTGCTGGACATCTCCATAAATCGCTCCATTTCTCCCACTTTATTGGCCAGGTCATCGGCTATGTTTTCGAGAGCGGCATCAAACATTTCACGCTTGCTACCATCACCGGATATGATATCCATGGCATTTTTCATGGCACTATGAGAAGCTCTAATAGCCTTTCGTTCCTGCTCCTTTAGTTTGACCTGATCTTTTGTGTCTTCCAGCAGTATCTCGGAGTTTTGATACATCTTGTTGAGCACTCGGTAGAGGATAGTCATCTTGTTGTGTAAGGCACTATATTTTTCATTAGAGTCCTTAAGACGTGCTGCTTTTCTTGAAGACAGTAACATATGCTTTTCATTACCCTGTTCTCTGGCCTTGCGGGCAATCAGCATATTGTTTTGAATCTCCTTGCTGTTTTCCTCCATGATGGTCTTCAGCTTACGCATCTGTCCTCGCAGATTTCCGATCTGCTTGCTCATTTTGCCCAGGCTGTCTTCCAGGTCTTCCACATAGTTTTTCAGGATTCCGATGGGATCAATGGTAACAAAGATTCCTGTCACCCAGCGCATCACGCTTTTATACATATACCAAACGAGATTTCGCATCCGGGGGTCGAGGACCATGTATATAATCGCTCCCAGTACAAGTAGCATACCTGCCAGATACAGCACATTGCTGGCCAGGGCGATGAGTGTGGGCAGGAAGGTTACCAGTAAGTATCCACCACCTACTACGAGTGCAAGCAGGAATAGTGTTCCTGTGACCCCTTCAGGTCTCTTCCAGAAAGACTTGGGCTTCGACTTAGGAATTGAATTAAAATTTGTCATCTCTTCTACGTTTTTAAATGGAGGCTACAATACAATCTTTAGTTTTTCGATATCTCGATCGATCTGATTGATAAAGTCCGCAAATGTGGATTCAAACTTATGCTTGGTCTCCTCAATCTTACCCTTGGCGGCTTCTATTTCACTATCTGCCTTGTCCAGCTTTTCCTGATACTTGAGTATTTCATTCTCGAGCTGCTTAATCTTGGCTTGATATTCTGAAATACGCGTGCTCAATTTGAGTTTTTCTTCTTTCTTCCCATGTACCTTCTGAGCCATCTGATTTTTAAGAGCATTGTCAAATTGGCCTTTCTCCTGCATCAGGACTTTACGATAGTGCTCAGCGGAAGCAATCAACTTAGATTTCGTCAGTCCTACGGTCGTTCCTGTAGTGAAGGCAGACCGCATGGCCGTATCGTCATCCATATTCATTTTCCGAAGTCCATTCAGGGCTTGCTTAAACTCCAGATAATCAAATCCAGGTAGGTTGTTACTCTCAATGGCTTTTAATAGAAATGAAACTGATTTCTTATCCAGTTTATCCACTCCCTCAAACATCTCCGTAATGCGTGTACTCATTCGTTTTAATATGTCTATCTATATTAACAAATATAGCAATTTCAACAGGCTGCCTCTGATTTTATTGCGCCTCAGCGATGCCATTCCGACAAATACCTGAAAAGATCCCATAAGTCCAAGTAGAAACTCTTCCGAACAAACATATCAAATAAATCTATATATTTGATATATTATAATTAATCGATATATATGGTTGAGTCAAATAAGAAAACATCCAGTCAAACGCATGTGCAATGTCCATCCTGTGGATATGATATGAATGTGGAGCAGATGATTGAACGGCATGCCGAGGCCAGACTTCGTACAGAGTTCAATAGGAAGTATGTGCAACTTAGAAAACAGGTAAAGGAACAGGAGGATGCTTTGGAAAGAGAACGCCTGGAGGTAAAACAGTTGTCAGCTAAGACCTGGGAGATTATTCAGGCAGAGTTGAAGAAAGAACGGATCAGACTGGCCAATCAACTGAAGCAAGAAGCGATCGAAGAGGCAAAAAGCACCTATGGATCGATAGAAGAGCAACTGAAAGAGAAGCAGCAGGAGATCTTGCAAATGAAAAGAAGAGAGGTGGAGATACTTAATAAAGAACGTTCTATGGAGCTGCAGAAGGAACAGGTAAAGCTTGAAATGGAACAGGATTTCCTACGAAGGCAATCCGAGATCGAGCGTACAGTACGTACCCAATTAGAGACTCGTCAGGATCTGCTGAAGCATGAGTACGAAAAGAAGCTTGCGGATCAGAAGAAGTTGATTGACGAGATGACAAGAAAGATGGAGCAGGGATCTATGCAGATGCAGGGAGAGGTGCAGGAACAGATTATCGAGCAGTTTCTCATGCAATCATTCCCTCAGGATGAGATTTCTTCGGTCAAAACCGGTGCACACGGCGCAGATTGTCTCCAAGTGGTATGCAATCGAAAAGGTTTGCCAGCGGGGTCTATTTATTACGAGAGTAAACGCACGAAGGCTTTTCAAATGAACTGGATTGATAAACTCAAGCAGGACATGCGAGACAGAAAGGCAGACATTGGTGTGATTGTCACGCAGACCATGCCAAAGGACATGGACCGAATGGGAGAGGTGTCTGGTATTTGGGTGTGTACTTTCGAGGAGTTTAAGGCTTTGTCAGCGATACTTCGCGAAAACCTCATTCGAATCTCGGAGGTTGCAGCATTTCAAAAACAGAGTGGTGATAAGATGTCTTTGCTATATGATTTCCTGACCAGCAATGAATTTAAGATGCAGGTGGAAGGAATCGTGGACGGTTTTACTCAGCTGCACGAAGAGCTGATGAAGGAGAAAAGGGCGATGCAGGCCATATGGAAGCGCAGGGAAAAGCAGATCGAAAAAGTGCTGCTCAATACCAATCATATGTATGGATCCATAAGGGGTATTGCCGGATCAGCTGTGCAGCCCATCGATGCTTTAGAACTTCCTGAAGGTAGTTAGATAATTTATCTCACTTTAAAACTTGATGTTTTCACGGCACCGCGATGTTCGACTTTCAAAGTATATTTTCCGGGAGGAAGGTATATCGCACCATTATCCGTCTCCTCGGTGTCATATGCTTCATCCTCTTCTTTCATAAGTATTTCAAGTGTTTCCTTATGAAGAGGATCTACTGTGACATCGTAATCAATATAATGAAGCCCGGGATCGTCATCTAATTGCCATGACTTTAGGGTCTCTTCACCTTTTAAAATTCTAATAACTGAAGGCCCTTTGTCTCCCGTGTAATAAGACAAAAATAGGGAAGGTGTCCTGAAGGAATCAATCTGATATCTTACTTCGTCACCCCATCGATTACTGTGTCTGATATCTTCAGGAGCAAATACGATCAGAGTGTCGGTTTGATTACCGGCATCTATGTGACTTAATTCCTCAATATTGAAAATAAAAATCGAACGGCCATGTGTACCCACCACCAGGTCATTTGCCTCCTCCTGGATTACCAGGTCGTGAATAGGTACTGCGGGTATGTGGTGATGCATGGCGAAGAACCTTTCCCCACGATCTGTTGAGACATAAAGACCATGGTCTGTGCCCACAA
Source organism: Bacteroidia bacterium (assembly GCA_030432855.1). Lineage (GTDB taxonomy): Bacteria > Bacteroidota > Bacteroidia > Chitinophagales > Saprospiraceae > JABDMH01. The sequence continues at coordinate 704 of JAUILM010000460.1, read as the reverse complement.
AGAGCAGATCGGGATTTTCCGGATGCTCGGCAATGGTATTGATGGGTTCGAGGGGCAGGTCGAGTGCAATGCGTGTCCAGGAGTTACCTCCATCTTCGGATTTGTACAAATACGCATCAAAGTGATCCCATCGATAGCCATTCAATGTCACATACAGTACATCAACATCTGATGCCGATGCCTCAATATCTGCTACCCATAAGTCCTTAGGCAGACCTTTATCTATAGAGGTCCAGGTTCTGCCTCCATCTGATGTCTTGTAGATCTTACCATCATCACTACCCGTGTAGATGAGCCCAAACTGAAGTGGTGATTCTTCGATGCATGTAAGGGTACCGAAGGAAACATCTCCCTTTTTTCCTCCACCCGTTAGATCGTCAGAAATCGTTGTCCAATCATCTCCCTTATTGAGCGATCGGTGCAGCTTATTGGATCCTAGATAAATAATATCCTGAAGGTGCCTTGACAGGAGAATGGGTGTCTCCCAATTAAAGCGCAGAGGTCTTTCTCCCAGATCATGTCTTGGCTTTACCGACTTTCTGTCCCCGGAAATACGGTCAATCCGATAGTAATTACCAAATTGTAGTCCTGTGTACACCGTGCGATTATCTCTCCAATCCACCTGGATCTGCATACCATCTCCACCGAGAAGCCCCTTATAGGGATATTGTCCGGTATTATGCCAACGCGAGCTGGGTTCATAG
>JAUILM010000459.1 GCA_030432855.1 Bacteroidia bacterium | reverse complement strand
AATCTGTGGGCAGAATTCTCCAGTGACGTTGTACTTCAAAGCGGGATTGGCTTCATCCAGTGGTTGAAAAGAACCACATTTTTCGGCAAGTGCCCGACAGACGTCTATCATAGCCAAACCAAATCCACGAATTCCGATTTTTCCTGCATCTCCTGTTGGTATTTTATCCAGATAATTTCGAATAGGGTAGGTCTGGTGAAAAAATTGAATACCATCTCGATGGGCTGAATACTCCAACCACGTCTTTGCCTGGTCAGAAAGGATTGTGGGTTGATGTCCGATGGTAAGAAGGACCTCATTAACATGAAATTCCTCACTCTTGGTATTGATTCTTACCTCCCCTTTCGAAACAGACAGTCGCGTCACCTTGTCGTTTATTAGTTTCACTCGTCCCACCTCCTGCATAGGGTGGAGTAAGCTGCTGAAGCGTTGCTGCAGATAATTTCCCACAAAGGCTCTCGATGGATAGGTGTCCTGCTCTGTCTCACCAGGATCGGGATAGTCAGCCCATTCATGATAAGACACAAAGGAGGGAACACCCGGGAGGTGCATAGACTCCTCCCGGTTTGGAATGTCTAGTTTTCGTTCAGGTACATTAATCCAGTTGGAGGATAGTTGATAGATGTCATAAACGGGACCATTACCAATATGAGGCGTCGATTCAAACAGAACGATTTCAATATTTTCCAGCGCATTCATTTTGGCCATATGAAATAGGAATCGCTCAAAGGCATAGTGTCCCCGGGGTCCCAGTCCCACGATGGCAATTTTTCTGGATTCAGACATGCTTCGAAGGTACACACTAAGGGGAGTATTCGATGCTTCCAGCGCCTAAATATTTAATTCAAATATGATGATGAGATCATGTTTCTCTCATGAACTTGTGCATATATTCTATAGATGCAATTGCTTTCTCCTCCTGAACAAAGTGACCACACTCAAATTTTTTAATGGTGGCTGATGGAATTCTATCCACCCACTTTTGTAAATAGTCGGGTCCGATAAATGAGTCCTTCATTCCCCATAGGATAAGCCAATTCTTCTCTTGTATTCGTTCCAGTGCTTTCCATTGGTCTTCATACCAGTCAGAAGATCCCACTAAAGACTGAGCCAGATCCAGGAGCACTTTCCGCGATCTTTTATTGGGGAAGGGGAGCATATAGTGCTGGTGCATCTCACGATTCAAATTTTCTTTTTTATTGAACCCTTGTTTAAGGAGCAGGCGGGGTGAAATATTTGCATATAGATAAAGCCATTTCCCCAACCAGCTCTTAACCAGTTTGTTCACTTTTACGGCGTCAGCGTTTTCTCTGGTTTCCCATAGCCAGGTATTAAATAGAATAATGTTCTTGAATTTTCTCGGATCTTCGATAGCCGCACTGAGCCCTATGGGGCCACCGAAATCATGCACTACCAGTGTGATGTTTGTAAGTGCCATTTTTTCAATGAATTGCCTCAGGTTTTCTGAGTGAAACTGGGGAGTCGCTTCTTGCGAGTCTTGCTTTATTTCTGACAGTCCAAATCCCAAATGATCAATGGCAATACAGCGATATTCTGTAGATAATTTCTTAATGTAGTGACGATATAGAAAAGACCAGGTAGGCGTACCATGTATGAATAATATGACATCCCCACTGCCCTCATCCACATAGTGCATGTACCCATTTTCCAGCTCAACATATTTGTGGTCAAAGGGATACAATGTAGGATTCACCCACTTGCTGGATTTTTTCATAAGTATTAAATTTTACTACTGATGCAAAGATCAATAGTAAACACCAAGCGAGTCTTGGTATGGACCAAGAATTATATTTTGACTGAATTTATGAGTTTGCTGAAGTTGGTGGGATTGATACCCAGATAGGAGGCGAGATCCTTATGAGTCACCATTTGCAGTAAATGAGGACTACGGGCTGTAAAGGAGCGAAATCGTGTCTCCATATCGAATGCCATCATTTCGTGATAACGCTGTAAAAGTCCAATTACCAAACCTTCGGTGGCCTTTCTGAAAAGTGTTTCAATTTCACGATGCCTTGCCATTTGGGCCACATGATCACTATTGGCAATGCGCAGAAAACTACTGTCCGTGATGGATTCGAGAAAATAGCGTGCCGGCGATTGAGTAAAGAATGATTCAGGAATGCCGGAGAAGGAGGGAGGATAGGTAAAGGCAATAATATGCTGCTTCGAATCTGTCAAATAGTAGGACTTTTGAATACCCTTCAATACAAAATAGCTGTATCGTTCTACCTCTCCGGGAGCCGTCATGACGGTTTTTCGAGGTATTTGGTAGTGGTGCCAATGAGATAGGTATTCATCCAGAATAGGGTCCGCTACGGGATGAATGGAAAGCAAAAAATCACGGAGAGAAGAAAGGTCCTTCACCATTTTTTATTTCTTTCCTTTAATTACTGAATATTTAATACCAGTATCATAATCCGTGTAATGAATATATTTTTCATTTTCCATCCAAAGCACTATTTCATCCTCATCCGCCTCCAGGCCACGGGGAATATAGGGTCGGACATTGTCAAGGCTTGAGTCTTTGGTGATAGGCTCACTTGTCCAGGTTTTTCCACCATCCCCGGTTTCCCAGCGTTCGATTTCAAATACTCCGTCGATTTGACGCGACAGGTAAATGACATTTTCTTTTGAAGGATGCAAGGTCATTCCGCCGAAGTAATGGAGCTCTCGTTCCACCTCTCCTTCCGGTGTTTGAGGAAACCATTTGCCCGAATCACATATTTTATACGATTGCCAGTTCCCATTATGATATCGGGCGTACCAGTATTCATGATTTTCTTCAGTGGGACTACGCGTGTACAGCAGTACAGGTTGATCATTTTGATCTTGTCCAATATCCGCGATCCATGCTCTTCCATCTTTTTCATTGGAAGTGTACACGACAGAAGCATCCTTCGGCTCAAACGGACTTTTATCCAGACGGGTAATCAAATTGCCATCGGCCTTATAAAAATGTCCTTTTTCATAGTAGGCATAGTATACAGAATTGGTAGGTTCCACTCTCGGGTGGCCATCCGTAAAAACAAAATGAATACGGGAATTTCCATCTGAACTGTATTTGACGTAAGGTCTGTTATTGGGATCAAAGGGATGATTGGTGATAAAGACTTTACTATCAGACCAACTTTTTCCATTGTCGTCCGACCACATGATATTAGGTTTAAAACCGGTCCATCGACCAAAGCAGTAAATCCGATTATTTTCGGCTTTTAAACGATAGGGGTTAGCATAGGTCACCGTTTCTCTTGGAAATTCTAGAAGTTCACTATCGCTGATGGGATGAATGAATTCAGGACGAGAATATGTGCTATCAGACCGGTAATGATCCAATTGATTTATAAATAGATCTTTAACTGAATGACGGGTATACATGGCCAGAATTTTCCCACCCTCGGTGAGCGTAAATGCTGGATTATTGTGATCATCCTTTTCCAGTCGATAGTATAAATCATCCTCCTGAAATTTCCCGGATTTGAGATCCAACTTCAATGCCTCCACCGTTCCATTCGCTTTTACCCAACCAGTAATAATGTAGTCTTCTACTTTGATAGCCCGGGGATCGGAAAACCAGCACCAGGCACCATCATCTGTCAGATATTCGGCTTGATATTGGGCTACGAGTGCACTATGAATTAGTAGAAGAATAAGTACGCAGTTCCATTTTTGCATGGGTAGGTTGATTTGACTTTTCACAAGATTGGTGAAGATAAATTATTCAGTTTTGATAAAAAAGGTCTGGCAACAATCTCTAGAGCAATAACATTCATCAATGTGAGTACCAAGACTTTGCATTTATTTAATGTCATTTTGGAGCAGATTTTGCTACCTTAATGGAGAAACCAAAAAACGCTTTTTTAAAGCTCTATAAATAACTCCAAATGAGAACCAAAATCAAGGTTCGCCTTTCTTTCCTGTGGAAGGCGACACAAAGCTCTATTGCCCTACCTATTTGTTTATTAGTCGTATTGGTATTGAATATTTCCTGGACTAGCCCGGTGGGAGTTAATTCTACTTTTTCAGAGAGTCTGGAAGTATCTGAAATTAAGGCTGCTTCAAACATGATGATCACAGCCACGTTCACAGCACCACCAGATGTCTGTGTGGATGCTGCTCCTGCACTTCACTCTTTTCTTGGTTCACCCACAGGGGGTACTTATAGTGGACCTGGAGTAGATAACATTGGAGATGGACTTAATTTTGTGTATCGACCTTCTGAAGCTGGGGTGGGCGTACATACTTTAACTTACACCGTGACAGGCTGTCCTCCGGTGTCGGTTCAGGTGGAGGTGTTTGCCCTTCCCAATGTGACTTTTACCGCACCGGCAGATATTGCGATTGATGCCGGTATCCAGACTGGATTGGGTGGGGGAATGCCGACCGGTGGTGTATATAGTGGACCGGGTGTGACTGACAATGGGAATGGATTGACTTACTCCTTCAACCCGGCCGCGGCAGGCGGAGGGACTAAGACCCTAACGTATGATTATACAGATGGCAATGGTTGCTCTGGTAGTGCCTCTGATGATATAGTCGTTACGACTGCGGTCACCGTAACTTTTTCGGCTCCTGCAGACCTCTGTCTGAATGCAGGTGTTCAAACCGGCCTGGGAGGAGCAACACCCACCGGTGGCGTCTATAGTGGTCCGGGAGTCACGGATGATGGAAATGGAACTACCTATAGTCTTGATCCGGCATCTGCCGGAGTAGGCGTGCATACGATTACCTATGACGTGACGGTTGAAGGTCAGATGGGGTCAGGTTCGGATCAGGTTGAGGTTTTAGCATTGCCAGTTGTCAATATCACTGCTCCAGCTGATTTGTGTGAAGATGCGGAATTAGATGGGTATTTTGGACTGGGAAGCCCATCAGGTGGAGTCTATAGTGGAGACGGTGTTGTGGATCTGATGGCAAATGGCTTCACTTTTGATCCCGCTGTTGCTGGTGTTGGAGTCCATGCTATCTCCTATACCGTGACAGATGGTTCCACGGGATGTCTCAATACGGCCTCAGATAATATTGAAGTTTTCGCAAACCCCAATGTCACATTTACAGCCCCTGGTGATATTGCTGTAGACGCTGGAGTGCAAACTGGCCTGGGCGGAGGTAGTCCCACAGGAGGTGTGTACAGCGGCCCAGGTGTCACGGACGATGGAAATGGAATGACTTATACATTTAACCCTGCCGCAGCTGGTGGTGGCACAAAGACTTTGACGTATGATTACACGGATACAAATGGTTGTTCCGGCTC
>JAUILM010000458.1 GCA_030432855.1 Bacteroidia bacterium | reverse complement strand
AGGCATCCCCATCGAGGGCTGCGAAGGACCGTATTGTAGGAGATTGGCACAACCGGTGTATCCTACACCCTTCTATGAGGTCATAGCAAGCCTGCTGATTTTCGGTATCCTTTGGGCTCTTCGAAAGCGAATTACCATACCCGGAGTGATCTTTTTTATATATGTCACGCTGAATGGATTGGAGCGGTTTTGGATCGAAAAAATTCGGGTTAATGATGAAATTCCTTTTTTAGGTATGCATCCATCGCAGGCAGAAATAATATCATTTCTACTATTTTTCATTGGAATCGGTGGAATCGTCTATCTGGTGCAAAGGCAGAAGAAAAAGAAAGTAGGTTAAAAGGTACTACTATAAATTAGCCACCTCCTTCATCAAACCATAGATCTCCCGGGCTGATTTATCCCAGCTAAATGCTTTGGATCGTTTGTATCCCTGCCCCTGTAATTTCTCAGCCAGATCTTTATTTTGACTCAAGCGCGCCATTGCATCGGCGATTGTTACCGGAGCCATTGGGTCCACCAGGAGAGCGGCCCCCCCGGCTACTTCCTTCATCGACGACCTGTCTGAGGTGATAACCGGTACACCGAGTTTCATGGCCTCCACTATTGGAAGTCCGAAGCCCTCAAATAGTGAAACGTACACTAGCCCTAAACTGCCACGCATTAGATTAATCATCGCATGATTGTCTACATATCCGGTCAAATGGACGTCTTCCTGATGTTTCATCTGCTGTAAAGTAGCTTGAATTTCATGTACTTTCCATGCCATTCTCCCCACTAGTTTCAATTTGATGTCGTTGTCTGTTTTCATCTTGAACTGGTCAAATGCCAGCAGTAAATTAGTGATGTTCTTTCGGGGGTGAATGGCTCCCAGGGCAATGAAATACCTGGTCTCATCAAGAGAATTATCTGCTACAAAATCGAAGTCTGTAAAATCCCTGACACCATTATATACCACGGATGTTTTAGATCTGGAATTCGGAAAGTGTGTTATAAGATCGTGCTGGGTAGTTTTTGAAACCGTCACAATGTGATCAGCCCTTGCAATGAATTTTGGCATAAAGTGTCTGTAATACTGACGCTCAGACCACTTGATTTGATCCGGGTAATGCAAATACGCCAGATCGTGTATGACTAGAAGTGATTTCAGTACGGTCTTTGATAAAGAAAGAAAACCATCGGGAGAGTAAAATAGGTCGGCCTGATGTCTTTTAAACGCCCGGGGAATCATTCTCTCAAACCACCAATAAAACAGTACCGGGTGCCTGGCCGGAGGGCTTAGGATGACGGGTGTGACATTGGGTCCGAACACATGGTCCTTGGAATAAGATCGGTCAAAGCAGAAGATAAAATGATCTTCGGGGTGATCCCTGACAATCCGTTTCAGTATCTCGTAGCTATGTAAACCGATTCCTTCCAGTTTATCTGGAATTAGAAACCGGGTATTGACTAGTATTCTCATGAGTGTTTTCGGATTTCACGGAGTTAGAACCCAAACTATAAAGAGCCTCTTTATGTGATCTTTCCTAAATTAGTGACTTATCATATTACTTAGCTAAGTGCAACATACAGATATTTTGGTCATCGGAGCGGGAGTTGCAGGATTGACTTTCGCTATTAAAATGGCCGAGCGCAGACCAGAGCTTCAGATCAAAGTTATTACCAAATCTAAATTGGGGGAAACAAATACAAGCTATGCCCAGGGAGGTGTTGCTGCTGTATGGGACCTCAAAGTGGACAGTTACGAAAAACACGTCGCAGACACCATGGATGCAGGTGATGATTTATGTGACCTTGATATCGTCAAAATTGTCGTGAATGAAGGCCCGGAGAGAGTCAGGGAGCTTATCAGCTGGGGTGCTCGCTTTGATCAGCATGAAGGCAGCTATGATCTCGGTCGCGAAGGAGGACATTCGGAAAACCGGATTCTACACTATAAAGATTTGACAGGGTGGGAAATTCAACGTACTCTAAATGAAAAAGCAAAGACTTTCAGCAACATCGAGTTGGTGGAGCAGATATATGCTATAGATCTGATCACACAGCACCATTTGGGATACAGCGTCACCCGGGTGACACCGGATATTACCTGCTTTGGTGCTTATGTGCAAGACAAGGCTCGTACCGAGATCGATGCTATCATTGCTAAAGTGACGGTAGTAGCAACAGGAGGTGCAGGTCAGGTATATCGTAACACCACGAATCCAACCATAGCAACAGGAGATGGAATAGCTATGATGTACCGGGCTAAAGGACGACTTGAGAATATGGAGTTTGTCCAATTTCACCCAACGGCACTTTACAACCCTGCTGGTGAAAATCCAGACTTTTTAGTTTCTGAAGCGGTTCGTGGATTTGGAGCCGTGCTTCGCACTACAGATGGTAAGGAGTTTATGCATCGGTATGACGAACGGAAGTCATTGGCGCCTCGTGACATTGTGGCCAGAGCCATTGACAATGAAATGAAGATCCGTGGTAATGATTTTGTGATGCTTGACTGTACCCACCTGGACAAGGAGCAGTTTCTTGGACATTTTCCTACGATCTACAATAAGTGTTTATCTCTGGGTATCGATGCCATGAAAGATATGATACCAGTCGTACCGGCCTGTCATTATATGTGTGGTGGCATCAAAGTAGATGCGATGGGCAGAAGCTCTCTGAATCACGTGTATGCAGCGGGAGAATGTACCAGTACCGGTCTGCATGGATCCAATCGTTTGGCATCGAACTCTCTGTTGGAGGGTTTGGTTTTTGCCCATAGAATTGCTGAAGATGTTGATAAAATCATTGATGGCATTTCATACAAGGAAGGAATACCTGAGTGGAATGCAGAGGGCACAATAGAACCCAAGGAGATGGTTCTTATTACGCAGAGCTGGAAGGAGCTCAAGGAGATTATGAGCAGTTATGTGGGTATTGTACGTAATAATGTGAGATTGAAGAGAGCATTGGCTAGACTGCACCTTCTGTACGAAGAAACCGAAAATCTATATCAAACCACGATATTATCACCGCAGTTGTTTGAGCTACGCAATCTCATCACGATTGCATATCTGGTGACCAAGTCTGCCCATATGCGCCGTGAAAGCCGAGGGCTCCACTACACCACGGATTACCCTAATAAGCTTGACTTCTTAGATGTGACCATCTTATAAAAAAGGCCTGTGAACTGACAGGCCTGCATATTTTACTGGTAGCGGTTTTTTTAATCCGGGTCTTTTCCACCATCCAGATAATCTTGGTACTCCTGTAATTCATCCCAATTACCGGCGGCTGCCATTTCAGCCTGTTTTGGCCAGGTCTTAGGATCATGTATTCGATATCTATCTCCAGCAGCACTCAGTATTTCTCGCAAGGCATCAACTGATGTTTGCGAGAGCTGCAACCAGGTCTTGATATCTTTGTCGTGGAGTAACTGTTGAATCTTTGGACCAATTCCTTCTACTACCGTCAAATCGTTTGGCACAATGCGTTTTCCCATGTGAAATACCACATCCGTTGATCCCTCGAAAGATGGTTGATCTTCACCCACCGGTTCTACACCATTCACAAGATAATCCTGATACGCCCTGAGTTTTAACCAATCACCATCTGCGGCCATGCCGGCTTGTTTAGGCCAGGTGCTGGGATTTAACAATCTGAATCGATCTCCCGCTTCATCGAGTATGTTTTGTATTTGAGGTACCGAGGTGCTACTCAATTGGTTCCAGGTATGGATACTGGAGGTCTTTAGCAACGACTCTGTTTTAGGACCAATACCCTCAATGATTTTAAAATCATCCTCAGAAATACGCTTACCAAATACCGCTTTGGCCCCTTCGGCGTCAAATGCTTTTATGCCAGCACCCGCTATATCCGCGGCCAAACTAGAAACCATCGCCTCATCCATGGCTAAACTTGCTTTCGGACTATCGGGGATTACGGATGCCGTGGATTCTTCTACCGTTACCTCTGAGCTATCCGCTGACTGGATAGATAAACTTGCCAGTTCTTTTTCCGTCTTTGAAAGTTTGCTAGACAGTGAGGCGTTCTCTCCTTTTACAGTGATCATCGCACTGTTACAGCTTTCCAGATCACTTTCCAGGTCGCCTATGCGAGTCCGTGCACTTTTGAGATTCCCCTCAAGTTCCGCAATCCTGGATTTGTGTCGGGTGCAATGAATCAGGTGATGTAAAAACCACCCTAGCAAAAACATGCCCAGGCAAATGAAAAGAATCTCAAAACTATGGGATGTCAGTGTTCCACTGCCAGGTCGCAACACTGGATTTTGTACTTGCAATAGTATTAACATATCGATCGTTTTGTTTTGCTGTTTATGAAATGATGGTGAGTTCTACCCTTCGGTTTTCCTGACGCCCCTGCTCTGTATCATTGCTTGCAATCGGCACCTCCTCTCCTCGCGTTTGTGCAATGATACGATTAGCAGGAATACCTTTATTTATCAGGAGATCTTTTATGGCGTCTGCACGTTTCTGGCCAAGTCTTAAATTGTGCGGAGCACTGGCACTGCTATCCGTATGCCCAACCAGTCTCACACGGTCATCATTCGTTTTTAGATGAGCAACCAATTCATCCAGGTATTCATTGAGTGCCTCATTTTCCAACATGTCATCACTGGCGTGAGGGAATCGAATTACCATTCTACCTTCAATCTCCCGAACGGATGTGTTATTAATCACTTTTCTGAAAGAAGCGGATCTAAATGGAGAGTCCATAAGTTCAGAATCAGGAGCATCAATCAAACTACTTCTCAGTTGAATGCGGTTATCTGGCAGATCGGGGAAAAGTGCCCTGATTTGATTGGCACGAGCAAGACCCAGATTTTCGAATGTCGTGTTATTTGTTTCACCTCCTGAGTACAAGCCGGTAATTTCCAGCAGATCTGTGGGCCCAAGGGTATTTAGAATGGAGTCCCGATAAGATTCGAATTCAGAACCGGTGACCGCCTCGGGGGCAGACCAGTTGAACAATAGACGTTCGTCAGTTGATTTTACTTCAGTGCTTTCCGGAATGTCTACAGATGCTTCTTCTTTCGGACCGCTATCTGAATCAGCAACAGCAACAGATGGTTCTGTGGTTTGTCCAAAGGGACATACCTGCTTGTGGGGACAAACATACCACCACCATGAAAGAAGAAAAAATACTGCGGTAGTGATCCAAAGTATCGTTTTCATAAAACCACATTTTAACAAGTTCTTTTAAAGATAGTGATTACACCTGAAAGATGAAACACATATTTCAACATACATTCCTGATTATTAAGCAATTAAACCTCGTTGCCTTAGTAGC
>JAUILM010000457.1 GCA_030432855.1 Bacteroidia bacterium | reverse complement strand
CAGTTCAGAAAAGAAGGTCTGCATGCCTCAGGCATCTTATTCTATCAGTTGAGAACCGCAGAGTATACTGAGGTGAAAAGGATGATGCTGGTGGAATAGATAAATTACTGTTTCTCAATTTCATATATCTGATCGGTATATAAATAAAATCAGTTTTCTTCTCCCATCGAGTCAATTTTGCTACCTTATCTATGTATTAGGTAATGTAATTATTGTCCCAAAGAATCTTGTGCCTCTAGAATTTGGCTTCAATTTACTTGAAGATCAAATCCTGACCTATGAAGCACAATTACCTTTTATTCCGTAAGTACTTTGCCAAAACTCGTTCTGTAGGCGTGCAGATAACTCCATCACTCATATATAAGATATTGGTAGTTATCTTGTTCATCGCTCCTTATACTGTAGCTCAATCCCAGTCCGAAGAATTCGAGTATTTGACTTGTAGCACTGTGTTGCCCCAGGGAGACTCACTAGATTCACTCATCAGTAGACACCAGCAATTTCTTGATGGTTTGGAGGGAGGTCCCATTGGTAAAAATAATGCCCGGTCAGTGGCAAGCCTGAGGATCATCCCGGTCCAAATACATATCGTAAGAATGGACGATGGCACTGGTGGAACGACTGAGGCTACCATTGTCAATGAGATCATTAATTCTGTCAATCCACTTTATGCCAGTGCCGGGATTGCATTTCTGCCTTGTGGTCCGGCAAACTTGATTGATAATACAGCACTGTTCATCCTGGAAGATAAAATGGAGGGCGATATGATGTCGGCGACATATAATGTCCCCAATGTACTCAACTTATATTCGGTTGATGATCCGGAAGGACTATGTGGCTGGGCTCGGTTTACGACTCAACTACCTTTGGACTACGTGGTGATTGCGCATAATTGTGCAACAGAGAATGGCTTGATTGCTCATGAGTTTGGACATTATTTTGATTTATTCCATACACATGAGGATTTTGGAGGCACTCTTCCTGAGTTGGTCAATGGTAGTAATTGTTCAACACACGGCGATATGCTTTGCGACACCGATGCTGATCCAAATCTATCAGGACAAGTAGATGCAGGATGTAACTATATAGGCATAGCAACTGATGGTAATGGTGACATGTATACGCCGGATCCAACTAATATCATGTCCTATGCTCCCTATCCCTGCACTAATAGTTTTACGCCACTCCAAATAGCAAAAATCGCATATACTGCTGACAACGGGAGAAACTATCTAAGCATATTTACCTCATGTCCCTCTGGCGATATTCAGTATTTGGATGCAAATTGTCAATTGCCTCTACCAGATTACAGGGATCAAATTGGATTGATTGGTGACTGCTTTGCCGATACAACGCAGGTCCCTGCCCCCGGTACAATCATTTCTGGCACGGGCTTTACAATGGTGACAATCACGGTAACTGATAGTGATGGTAATTGTGAATCATGTGATTTCTTTTTGACTGCCAGGGATACCATTCAGCCTCAAATATCTCCATATGGGCCCGACACAATTCTTACCGATTTGAATTGTCAAGGAATGCTTCCAGATTATAGCGATTCGGTAACTGTGACTGACAATTGTGATATGAATCCCTTTATATATCAGGAACCTCCTCCGGGTACGGTTCTCAGTGGTGTGGGATCAATGGTGACAGTATTAGTGATTGCTGAAGATGGATCGGGAAATGCAGATACGTTGGAGGTTGATGTGACGTTAGTGGATGCATTTGCTGAGGCTCAACTCAACTGTCTGAGTTTAAATCTGAGCGTGGGTCCCACCAATTTGGTAGAATTTAGACTAGATGAAATGGTCCCCGGTGCTAATTGTAGTGAGCTCCATACAGTCTCGGTGGAAAATGCCTATGGTGGCCCCGTCTTCTATCAGGAGAACTTATTGCGAAATAGCATTATTTCCTTCAATGCCTGTGCTTACCTGGGCCAGCAACTTAAAGCCACCGTGACCAATGAGGCAGGAGAGAGTTGCTGGGGCTATTTAACGCTGAAGCAAAGTCATGGTCCTGTTATTGAGGGTCGATCAGCAACTATATGGTGCATTGATACACTCGTGCAGGGAGGTCATATAGATAATGCTCCACCTATTGCATATGTTCCCTGTGTGGGAGCTGTTGAGTCTCACTTTGTAGCCGATTGGGTGGTGCCTTATGACTGTGATCCTGATCAGGATACGGCCAAAATCATATTTAGAGAATACGAGGCGTTTGATAAGAATGGTATCAGGGGAGTTGCAGTGGACACCATTGTAGTATATCGTTTACCGCAGATCACCAATGCCAGCCTCTTTTGTTTGGAACAGTCTACCATTTATTGTGGAGATACTTCATCCTTTAATTCCCCCGTCGCATTTTTTGCTAAGCCGGGTATACTTCCTTCCCTCGGAATAGAATTAATCGAATTAGATTATGATGAAAATGGAGACATATTGTTTAATCCTGTTTCCCTCGATCCTAAATGTGGTTTGTCAGTGCATGTCGATGCAAAAAAATTTGAAGGGAATAGTTGCGAGCAAGAGTATAAGATAAACATTGAAATAAAGCAATCTTGCCCAGGAGGACTGAACGGTATCTCAGTAAATCCTCCAGCTACCAACGTGGTGGGAGGCCCGCCCATTCCACCCAATGTCTGGGTACCATTGAATCCAGAATACACCTATTGGAAGTGCGAATTTTGGGTGACGGACCTGGACACGGTTCCTCCCGTCTTTGCACCAAAGATCTTTGGTGAATTCCCTTGTATTACGATTGATACGGGATTACTTAGTGGTGATCTTGGCTTCCTCGATGTTTTTCAACCCGTAGTTTATACCGACGAACATGAATGCTATGCAGAAACGTACCTGCCTCCGCTCTGTGTATTTGATGATTGGAGTGGAATAAAAGCGGTGAAAGCGATTGTGGAAGGGGGTAGTACCTACATTTTTGAGAATGAGGGGGAGGAGTGTCACCTATTACAATTCGGTGATGAGATCATTTCTCTCGAAGATTATGTAGATCTCTTTGGGGATGATATTGAGCTTACTGATTCTTTATTGAATATTATAGATAGTCTCGGTCTTCTCAACACGGGTAAATGTTATCGATCGCATGCCAAAGTGAGGTTGCCCAAGTCCCAGGATCCAGTCCGAATTTTTTACGAAGTATATGACAGTTGTCATCTGATGCGGAGAGACACAGTCTATATCCATGTAAAGGATGCCACCAAGCCCGTTGCTGTTGCGGACAAAGGTGTAACAGTATCTCTTTCCGGGAAAAAACAATGGGTAGATGCCATCGAATTTGATGAGGGTTCATGGGATAACTGTGGAGTAAATATGATCCTGGCCCGTCGCTCTGATTGGCAGGAGGCATGTATTGACCTTTGCTATAATTCGAATGTAGATTGCAGCGAGAAGGAATCAGCTCTTTGTTGGCTTTGGACTGATGGCCATGATACATTATGGCTACCCGAACTTGAGGATGATAAAGCGTGTGATGAAGTAGAGGCACATTATAAAAAACAACTCGATTGGTTTTGTAGTGATGATCTGTCCTGCGGCCCCTTACTTTACAACAGCTGGTCGTATGACCTCATAAAATATGGAACAACGCAATGCAAGCCCCATAGTTACCTTGATGATCAGAGCTTTCATGAACTTTTTAAACGAGCAGTTGGTAAGCCGCAACAGGGTGACCAGATCAGAATCAAAAATCAAGATCTTCTAACTCTTTTTGACACCGCGCTCGGTGGTGTCCTGGCAGATAGCTTTCTACTGGATGGTGAGATCTTAGTGCTGGATTCAAATTCGATCTTCGACTTTTCATACGGCGTTGATGTTTTTAAATGCCAACCCATCAGTTCAGCGATTTGCACAGATCTTGATGGAGATGCTGAGGACCTTTTTGTTCTCATTCTGTATCAATTGTTGTTACAGGATTGTTTTTCATTCTTTCCTACTGATGTGGATATTTTCTTTCCAGCTATTTATCCGGATCAGTATCAAAATCAATTATTTGACACCTGGTCCCAGATCGGAGGTGGTTGGAGTGACGCCGTACCGTTCAGCTGCGAAGATGCTTGTGGTCCTGTCACCGTCGAGATTCTAGTGATGGACTACTGGTGCAACTGGAGTACGGCCTGGACTACCGTCTGGGTAGAGGACAAAACGCCGATTGAAGTGGCCAAAGACGTGGTAGAAGAAATAGAAATTACTTGTGCTACCTACAAAGCCGATCAGTACTACTACCCTGGCCAAATTCATGCCATGGGACTGGATGATCTGGTGGCCATGGGTAAAGACGGTGATTCACTGGCACTGAGCGTGATCGACACCGTGCTGGGTGGATACTGCAAAGCCTGGAAAGATCCTTATGGCAACTACGTGGATATCGATGGCAACGAAATCGACTGTGATATTCACTTCACGGATGCCTACTGCCACTGTGAGCCCATCGATACCCAAATCCGGGTGTATGATGATCACTTTGGCTATATCTGGAAAGACAGCACCTATACCAAGTGCTACTATGAGACCGAAGACGTACTGCTCCAGAAAGGAGTCATTGTGGTCAACTGTGCCGAGAATGTATACTGTGAGCAAGAGCTATGGTGTGAGTTTGATCACTGTGGTCAGGGGTACATCTTCCGAAAATGGAAAATCTGGCAAGGTTGTCCTCCATACAACGGAGAAGAATCTGCCCACATACCCGATACCACCTATCGACATCAACGTATCTGGGTAGGCAATGAATGTGAACTCTCCAAGTACATGTTTGATGTACCGGGTGATACTACCATCACCAGCTGCGCATTGGAGTATGATCCAGCGGGTAGTGGACAGTTGGTAGGGGATTTAGATCCGGACATCACCGGATATCCTGTGTATAAGTTTGATGATGATTGCCGTATCATTGGTATAGGTCATTCTGATAAGGTATTCAAGGTAGTGGGTGGAGATGCAGCTTGCTACAAAGTAGTACGGACCTGGTACTTCGCGGACTGGTGCGGAGGTAAGCCGGTAGATAACTACTGGTGGTATGATCGTGGGCTGATCATCGACTCGTGCGTCCAGAAGATCATTGTACAGGATACCGTTGGACCCGTATGCACTATAACCGGACCCGTCAATAGTGGAGACACGATCGAAGTGGGAGGCTGTGATTACAATTTTGACGCTTCAGTTTCTACTACGGATGCTTGTGGGGTAATCAGCTACAGCTGGGTACTCAAGCAAATCGAAGAGGGCATAGCCACGGAGGTCGACAGTGATCAGGGTGCTTTGTCGGCTGATACCACGGATGCCTT
>JAUILM010000456.1 GCA_030432855.1 Bacteroidia bacterium | reverse complement strand
TTAGGTAAGACGATGGAAAGTATTCGGGACATTGCCAAGGATATCATTTTTGGTCAACTTCGATTAGTCGTTGCTACTATGGATATCGAGGAGATAAATGCTGATCGTGATAAGTTTCTAAGTAATGTCGCTTCCAATGTGGGGAGTGAGCTACGTAAGATCGGTCTTACACTGATCAACGTAAATATCACGGATATTGAAGATGAGTCCGGATATATTGAAGCTCTGGGTAAGGAAGCAGCGGCTCACGCTATCAATGAAGCCAAAGTCCGGGTTGCGGAAAAGAACCGTGAGGGAGCTATCGGTCAGGCGAAAGCAGATCGTGAAAAGAGAATCGAAGTAGCGAAAGCAGATGCTGATGCTCAGGTGGGCGAAGCCGATGCAAGGGCTAAATCCGTGGAAGGTGAAAACAAGGCTCAGATCTTGATTGCTCAATCGGAAGCAGTGAAAAGAGAAGCGGAAGCAGAAGCTTTAAAGCGAGCTATGGCCGCAGAAAAGATTCAATCAGCGAAAGCACTGCAGGAATCCTACCAGGCAGAAAGGGAAGCAGAAGAAGCCAGAGCTGCCAAGGAACTTGCATCCAGGGAAGCCGATATCATTGTCAATGCTGAGATTGCAAAACGCAAAGCCGAAATCGATGCCGAAGCAGAGGCAGAAAAGATGCGCAGAGAAGCTAAGGGTAAAGCCGATGCGATCTTTGCAGAAAAAGAAGCAGAGGCACGCGGTCTGTATGAAGTATTGCTACGACAAGCTGAAGGTTTTGACAAAATCGTGGATGCAGCCAACGGAAATACCAAAGATGCCGTACTGATGCTAATCGCCGATAAACTTGAAGAACTGGTGAAAACGCAGGTTGATGCCATCAAGAACCTTAAGATCGATAAAGTCACCGTCTGGGATGGAGGACAAAATCAAGGCGATGGTAATGCAACATCTAAATTCGTCTCAGGATTGTATAAATCCATTCCTCCGTTGCAAGATCTATTTACCATGGCAGGCATGGACCTTCCCACCTATCTGGGAAAACAAAGCAACGGGTCAAATCAGGAGTCCGAAGAGGAGAAATCCAGGGAAGTAGTGAAAAATGGCACCGTAGAAATTATAGAAGCGGACGAAACAACGTAGTCGATCCTAATAATTGAATACTTTTAAGCCAGAGAAAACAAGGTAGTAGCATTCATTGTTACTACCTTTTTTAATGCTTCATAATGGTTCGTTTTTCCAGCTGGCTACTATTGATATTCTTAGCACTCTTATGGGGAAGTTCCTTTGTACTCATCAAAGAAGCTCTCAAGGTCTTCTCAGCTATTCAACTGGCGGCACTTCGGATTGGAATTGCTTCCATTGCGTTTCTCCCTTTTTTCTTTCGCGAAGTCAGGAAGATATCCCGACGTGACTGGAAGTTCTTGCTAATCGTTGGCCTGACAGGCAACGGAATCCCGGCGTTCTGTTATGCAATTGCGGAAACGCATATTAGCAGTATTACCACCGGCATTCTAAACAGTCTTACTCCATTTTTTACGCTGCTACTGGGTATTTTCATATTTGGAGTGAAGGGTACGATGTCCAAGCTAATCGGAGTGCTATTGGGTTTGGCAGGGGCTATCTTGCTCATGCTCCAGGGTGAAGGGAGTATCTCTACCAATGTCCTGTATAGTGGCATAGTCATTATCGGCACCATCTGTTATGCTACTAGTGGCAATGTAGTCAAGTCTAAACTCACACAACTCTCCTCACTCACCATTAGTGCGGTTTCGCTGGGTCTTGTGGGTCCAATGGCCTGGATCATCTTGTTACTCAGTGATATCAGTCAAATCTCTGGTACTGAACAACAAGTATGGATTTCCTCCGGAGCCGTGATCTTTCTTTCGCTGGTTAGTACGGTAGTAGCCAGTCTGCTGTATTACAAGTTAGTACAGGACACCGATGCTCTATTTGCGTCTATGGTAGGATATCTCATTCCGATCACGGCACTTGTACTTGGCCTACTGATCGGCGAATCTGCCGGCTGGCAACATCTCGTGGGCATGGTATTGATCCTCGTCGGTGTATACCTGACTCAACGAAGAAAGAAAGTCAATCCTTCTCTTTCTTAAACCAGCCCGCATACATCTTATAGTTGTTGGATATCCTGGTAATGTTGTTTTGAAAAACCTCGGGTGAAATTGGTTTTAGCTTTTTGGCCGGCACTCCGCCGTAGATATACCCTGATTCGCAATGCATGTTTTCCAGCACTACCGCACCTGCAGCAATCAGACAATTGGACTCGATGACTGCATGATCCATCACGATAGCACCCATGCCAATCAGCACGTGTGCATGGATGGTACAGCCATGTACAATCGCATTGTGTCCAATAGATACATTTTCTGCAATGTGTGTTTCGGATTGTTCATAAGTGCAGTGAATCACCGCACCGTCCTGGATGTTGACATTGTCACCTACCCGAATCTTATTGACATCACCGCGTACCACCGCATTAAACCATACTGAGCATCCTGATCCCAGTACTACATCACCAACAATTGTGGCATTTTCAGCGATATAGCAGTCATCACCTATGACCGGCTGAATACCTCGTACGGGCTTAATCAGCGGCATCGACTGTACTTATAATTGGTGAAAGGGTATAACCCTCTTTTCTGAGTAATGCTATGACCCCCATTTCCCCACTGAGATGTCCGGCACCTACTGCGAAGAACATGGACTGCTCCGACATCAATCGTTCCATGACCGGGATCCAATTTCTATTTCGATTGTCAAGTAGTAAACCACGGTACTTTCGGGTCGTCTCGTCCGAATTGATCAGGCGATCAAGATTTCTCAGATCTTGCTGTGTATAGTAATATACCAGTGAATCCAATCCCGTCTCTTCTTCATCACCGGTTTGTATTGTACTGATCAGCATCTCTGCCTGGGCCCGATAGGGAATACTGTCGAAAATACTGATCTGATACTCCATGGTCTCCAGCCCTTGCAGGGGCATACTTTGCAGTTTTGCTTTCTTTACCAGCTCCAATTCGTAAGACTTTATATCTTCCATACCCCCGCCACTGAAGATATCTTCGCTGGCAAAAATGGTCAGGAACATGGGCTTGATCCGTTCTAAAAAGAAAAATGGAATCCCCAGATCTTCGAAATGGGCTTTAATCATCTCGTACTCTTCATCAGAAACCAGATCAGAAATCGTCGTATCATTCTTCATGAATGCCTGCTGAAGTAATCCCATTTGTGCTCCCATATCCATGGCATTTTCGAGATTAAACTCCAGGGCGAGAGCAGCGGCTGTATCGAATGCAGCTTGCATTTCATTCGTGAAAAAGTAAGACTCTTCATCGATCATATGAATGGTCCCAAACAAATAGGAGGGATGACCGTCACCTCCTTCTATTTTCCAGAGCAGGGAAGTAGGTTCAGGTGCGGAAGTAGTTGTATCCTGGTCCTGTAGTCTTTTGGTGGAGTCACAGCTGATCCAGAAGGCAGCAACGACCATGAGTAGGATATAAAATGCTTGTTTCTTCATTCTGCTGCTCTTCTTTGTTTGGAAATCTCATATAAGATAATTCCTGCGGCGACCGAAACGTTCAACGAATCCGTTTTTCCTAGTTGGGGGATAAAACATTTCTCATCAAAATAGATTTTCAGATGCCGGTCAATACCTTTTTCCTCCGATCCCATCACGATGGCCAGAGGGCCGGACATATCTACTTCGGCTAGAGGTTTGCCGTCTTTCTTGTCGGCACCAATCACCCGAAATCCCTGACTGCATAGATAGTCTAAGGCCACCTGCAGATTCTTTTCTCGCACCACCGGGATGTGTAATAAGGCACCGGCAGAAGTTTTTATGGCTGTATCATTGATGGGTGCGCTTCCCTTAGCAGGTATCACGATGCCGTGAGCACCCAGTACCTCAGCAGATCGAGCTATGGCACCTATGTTTCTTACGTCCTTGATACCATCAAGCAGCAGCAGGACCGGCACCTGATCTTTCATAAAGGCGACACGAACCAAAGCCTGTAAATCCTTGTATTCTACCGCGGATCCTACCGCATAGATCCCCTGATGATTTCCATCAATATCACTGTCAAGTTTAGTACGCGGAATTCGATTGAGAGGTATACCCAGATCACGACAGAGTCTGCGTATTTCGATTTCAAAAGCACCGGTCAAAGTGTCCAGAATATAGACGCGATCTACATCTCCTCCTTTTTTCAGCGCTTCCAGCACTGGCTGCCTTCCATAAATTTTTTCCATGCTTATCGTCCGGCTCGATCTATCAAGAGTATAAGTGTCAGGACCGCGGTAGCTTGCGCGACGGCATCTGCCAGGACACCGCCCCAATCGATATCTTCGCCCTCAGCCCGACCTTCGCGTTCTGGCTTCACATCTTTGGTTCCTACTTTTACAATAGCACCTTTTTCCACCTTTGGATATACCCGGAAGAGTCCAAAATCTTTCACTTTTCGAATTTCTCCGTTGGGATATTCTACGGTCACTTTCCTACGGTCTCCATTCTCAGAAAATCCGCCCGCAAATTTATCTATATAATGCAATGCAGATCTTCGACCGTCAAAGACAACCGTGACCCGATTGTCAGGACCCAATAGATCTGTTCGATATAATTCTTCAGTCTTAACCGCTCCTGCCACGGCCACAAAATCTTTGATCTTTGGAATCTCGATCCGGTCTCCCGCCTTCATGATGATGTTCGACTCGCTGTTTTCGTTGTTCAGGACACGATCCAGCTCGATGACGATCGGGCCTACTCCCTCGTCTGATCGGACCAGGGTTGCACCTTCGGGGAAGGCCTCATCAGTCAGTCCTCCCGCACGCTCAATGATGCTGGTAAGACGTTCATTGTCCGTAATCAGTGTGTAAGGACCCGGGTATGCTACCTCACCTCCAATGCTGACCGTCTTTTGAAATTCAAATTCCGGTACGGTCCTTACATACACCTGATCATAGGGCTCGAGTTCAAATCCCGGATTACCAATGGGCATCCAGTTGTCATCCAGTTGCAAAGTGGCGATGACTACCTGTGTCGGTTGGTTTTCCTCTATGACAATACGGGATACCTCCACTCGATTGGATGCTGCCTCGAGACGCAGACCATTAGCTAAGGTCACCAGATCTTTGATCGTCAGTGATTCATCATAGGTGTAGCTCCCTGGATTTCTCACCGATCCCCCAATGGTGACCGTAGCACCATCGATAAAGTTTGCCTTCGATTGTATGCGTAATTCGTCCCGGGGCAACAGTACGATGTTATCATTTGAATTGGGATCTTCCCAGGCATTTCTGA
>JAUILM010000455.1 GCA_030432855.1 Bacteroidia bacterium | reverse complement strand
TGCTCCGTATGCAGGAGCGCAAACAATGGGCAAAAGAATTTGGAGATATAACCATCTTGTCTTCTGATAATGGTGCCAAGGTGTCTCTCAGTGATATTGCCACGATTACCGATGGTTTTGAAGAAACAGGATTCCATGGGCAATTCAACCAGACAAATTATGTCGAGCTGCGCATTTTCAGAATAGGAGATCAGTCGCCATTAGAAATTGCCGAAGTAACGGAGGCCATTCTTAAGGATTTTCAACTACCACCCGGTATCAAGTACCGAACCGATAGTAACCGGGCGGAAGACTACCGGGAACGCCTGTCCCTATTGACCGAAAATGGCCTTCTTGCTATCGCCATTGTATTGATCATCCTGACGCTGTTCCTGGAATATCGTTTGGCATTTTGGGTCATGATGGGCATGACGGTTTCCTTTATTGGGGGCATGATTATTTTGCCAATAATAGGTGTCAGTGTCAACATGATTTCCATGTTTGGCTTTCTCGTCGTACTAGGAATAGTTGTAGATGATGCTATTGTAGTGGGTGAAAATATTTATGAATATCGACAAAAGGGACTAAGCCCCATACAGGCCGCCATTGCCGGTGCCAAAGATGTTTCTCTACCCGTCACTTTTAGTATTGTCACCACCATTATCGCTTTTGTCCCGTTGCTTTTCATGCCCGGCGAAACCGGAAAATTCTGGCAGCCCCTGCCGGCAGTGGTTATTGTTATTTTGGCCATTTCACTGCTGGAAGCACTTTTCATTCTACCCTCCCACCTGGGACATCTTAAAATGAAACGGAGCAACAATAAAGTGGTTAGTAAACTGGAAGGATGGCAGCAGTCATTTGCCAAAGGCTTCGACAGATTTGTCGATCGGAGATACCGTCCATTTCTTGATCTCTGCTTAAAATACAGGTACGTCACCCTGAGTGCTGCGGTAGCACTATTACTGATTGTGGGTGGTTACGGGTATAGTGGTCACATGGGGCTGATTATGATGCCAGAGGTTGCTGCCGATGAAATTGAAGCCGGGGTGCGGTTACCGGTAGGCACCACGCCGGATCAGGCGGCAAAAGTAGCCCATGCGATTTCAGAGTCAACGCAGCGCATGTTTGAGGAACACAATCTCTATGAAGTCGCGGAAGGTATTAAAACCAACGTTCGGGGACAAAATTTTATCGATGTGGAAATTGTAATGTTGCCTCCTGACCAACGGGATATTACGGCCGCTGAGGTCATCAACTTGTGGCGGGATAATATTGGAGACATTGAAGGTGTCGACCAGATTTCCTTTGAGGCCGAACGGGGCCCCGGTGGAGCACGACAAGATATTAGTATCGATCTGAGCCATTCGGACATTGATGTCTTAGAGCGTGCCAGCGCTGCATTTGTAGAGCGCATGAAGTCTTTTTCAAATACGCGAGATGTAACCGATAATTATAATAAGGGTAAAATGCAATATGACTATAAGCTTTTACCTCAGGGTAGAAATCTCGGACTCACCTCTGATGAAGTCGGTCGTCAGTTACGGGATGGTTTCTTTGGCGCCTTGGCGATGCGACAATTACGTGGCATGAACGAAATAGAAGTGCGCGTAAAATTGCCGATAGAAGAGCGTAAGGATATTAAGAACCTGGAAAAATTCCTGATCAGAACACCGGATGGTATCGAGGTTCCACTATTGGATGTGGTGGAGGTCGAAGAACGGGAAGCTTTTACCAGTATCAATCGCAGGGACGGTCGGCGGGTGGTAAATGTCAGTATGGATGTAGAACCTGCTAACACAGTAGGCCGTGTAATCGCCTCCACACAAAATGAATTATTGCCACAGCTCAGAGCCGATTTTCCCGGGATTACCTGGAGCTTTGAAGGCAGTCAGGCGGATATGAGGGAAAGTACCAGTACGCTGCAAGCCGGTTTTGCCATCGCCATGTTGTTAATCTATGCTTTATTGGCTATCGCATTTAATAGCTACTTGCAGCCATTAATCGTTATGACGGCGATTCCCTTTGGCATCGTGGGTGCTGTCATCGGTCATATTATACTGGGATACGATCTTTCTCTGGTAAGTCTTATGGGTGTGATTGCACTTTCGGGTGTGGTGGTAAATGATGCACTCATCATGATTGATTATGCCAATAAACGCCGGAAAGAAGGAGACCCCATCTACCAATCAATACATGAAGCCGGATTACGAAGATTCCGTCCCATTATTCTCACGACCATGACCACTTTTGGCGGTCTTGCGCCCATCATTTTAGAAAAATCCAGTCAAGCGTTTTATCTGATTCCCATGGCTATTTCCTTAGGATTTGGAATCGTCTTTGCGACCGCCATTATCCTGGTCATCGTCCCCTGTTTGTATCTGACTTTTGAAGACCTACGCCTTCTAATCTTAAAAGGAAGGACCGTAAAACAAGTCGACATTTCTCAACCAGCATCTGCAGGTAAAGTAGTTAGAACTGAATAAGAACAATTGAAGCTTAAGGTGAGCCTGGTTCCCACTCAGAATCGTGGTAGTATAATTGACTTCGAGAGCTGGAACACTGAGGGCACCTGTGGGTAGCCCTATCCCCATGGCCCATTGACGCATTCTCCCACCGCAATCCCGCATAGTAGAGACTTCCACTCTACAAGTATTCTTCATTCTATGTACTTTTACTAGAATGATTTAGTAGCCATTCAAGGCACACACAATGCATTACCACTCCAGACACCCTATCGGGATGTCCGTCGGGTATGCTAAGACGTTAGCTCAACGAAAAAAATCTATGAAATACACATTCTTTTTATTGGGATTAATTTTCAGTAGTTGTCTTTCAAATGCTCAAGATGGTGGAACAGCCAATCAAGGAAATGAGATCAAAATTCAAAATAGCCGTTTAATTGCTATCGGTGACATTGACCTTGAGCCATTTGAAATACTTTATGAAGATCTTTTCATTTTAGAGGATTTTGGTATAAATCTAGATTCCCTGACGAAAGACCATTTGGTATGCTTCGCGATCGACCAATGTGATAAAGATCTTCTTAGTTATCTAATCGAACAGGGCGCTAATGTCAATTCGAAGTGTGATGGGGATGATGCCATTACTTATGTAACCTATTGCATTGACGCAGGAGTAGATCTAACAAGAATACTGTTAGCCAATGGCGCGGACAAAAATGGTGTAGATCAAGACGACGAATCTTTCTTATCATATGCCATCTCATACGACAACCATAAACTTGTAGAATATCTGATTGAGATTGGAGCGGATAAAAAACATCGAGATAAAAATCCAAATTTGGGTTGTTTGCCTATCCATGGATGTGAGAGTTTGGAGATGCTTAAATTATTGATTGATAATGGTTTTGAGATAAACTCAATCTGTGACAATGGGCGAAATCTTCTACACTTCGCTGCTAAAGATAATCTACCAGAAATAGCAGAATATCTAATTGATCATAAATTAGTTGACATCCATTTGAAAGACAGTAATGGAGAAACACCGTTGGATTACGCTGCTAGATTTGGGAACTCCGAAATTGAGAATATTATAAAAGGTAGAAAATAGGCAGAAGCTAACACTGAGTCATGATGCCACTTCCCTTTCATTTTTGTAAATGTTATTCAAAAATGGTGCTCTCCTTTCAAATTTCCTAAATTCGACAATTAATGTACGGTCAGCGGCACATACACCTGGACGATCTGCCACATTAATCGATGCAAGGATTTACGGACTATATTATTACTGAATTACAGGCATTGAGGATTGAAATGGGTTGTTTAATTGAAGAACATTCTAAGATTCGGCCAATTAACCATTCAGGAAATGTGATCAGGCTTGTGTTAAACTCCGGAGATCACATTTTCATGATCTTGATGAAAATGGACTCTTTCTTCAAAAGAAAATCTTTAAGAAGGTGACGAAGATTATGGGTCTGATAGAGACTCTCCTCATTGATGTTCTTGATAGTTAGATGAGAATACATAGTAAGAGTAAAGAGCATATTTTGAAATTGGAAAATCAAGACAATCATGTCTGGCGGTCTGAAGTCGATAAATATCATGTATCGATCGTAAAAATACAAGAACAACTGAAGGGACTATATCCTGGTACCAACAATGATGTGCTTCTTGTTCCAGACACTAAAGCTCTTTATGCCAACCATGATTTGGAATCATGGAATTATTCTGAGTTTGACTGTTTTCGACCAATCTTAACACCAAGTGTACTTGCAGGTCTAGATAAGCATAAAATTGAACATTGGATTAGCGAAGTAAAGTGTAAACCATCTGCCTTATAATACAAAGGAAAACAAAGGAGAATTTTTAGAATGGAACCTGTAAGTATTGATATTTGTTCACTAAATAGGTAACTTTGGATTGTGTCTAATAAGCTGATTCGAGAAGTTATATTTTACAAGGACTACTACATGAAGTTCTATCAAACACTGGATAGGAAGACCAGACTGAAGTTGAACTGGACGATCCAACTGATTGAAACACAGCAACAAGTTCCCATCAAGTACTTCAGCATTTGACGGACACAGATGAACTGTATGAGATAAGAGTGGAAATGCGATCCAACACGTATCGTGTATTTAGTTTTTTCGACGAAGGAAGACTAGTAATTGCGATTAATGGATTTCAAAAGAAGACACCAAAAACACCCAGAAAGGAGATTAAAATAGCAGAGAGAATCAAAAGTGAATACTTCGATGAAAAGGAAAAATAAGAATATCACAACTTTCAGAGAACACCTTGACCAGGAATACGGTCTACCGGGAACCAAGACCAGGGACGATTACGAATCTGGATTTGAAGCATTTAGGTTAGGAATTTTACTCCAAGAACTTAGAACTGAGGAGGGATTAACGCAGGAGGAGCTTGCAAGTAAATGTGGAACGACGAAGAGCTATATTTCTCGCATTGAAAACAATGCCTCGGATATTAGACTTTCAACCATTATTCGAATATTTAAGCAGGGATTCGGAAAAGATTTAAAATTGATCGTGGAATAGGTATGCATGGTAATCGAGTAGACGGCTGTGAGCAATAAAGCCCACGGCACACCTCTCACATCTGGATACTGACCAGAGCGGCAGAGGATACTGACCAGAGCGTCAGTACCACCCCCGATAGCTATCGGGGTACGGACCTACCCGACGATAGATGTCGGGATTCATTAAATCGAAAATCTATTTCTAGAGTAGTAATCTAACATAGAAACATAGCCCTTGCGCTTAAGTAGTGATACTTTTATTGTTGTACCAATTGTGGGGCTTGGGGTCCTCCCATTCGGCTTTCATACCCTCTTCGAGGTTCCTAG
>JAUILM010000454.1 GCA_030432855.1 Bacteroidia bacterium | reverse complement strand
GTTTATGGACATTACTCAACTCTGTGGTGCTGAGGGGCGATCCGGTCCCTGGAAAACCGGAGTTTCCACAGTGGATGTTAATGGTGATGGCCTTGTCGATATTTATCTGTGCTACTCCGGAGCACTACCTGATGAAAAAAGAAAGAATCAATTATTTATAAATCAAGGGAATGGTCCTAATGGTATTCCGCGATTTGAGGACATGGCTGATCAATATGGATTGGCCAGCTCTGGCTATTCCAATCAGGGATATTTTTTTGATTATGATCGGGATGGTGATCTCGATATGCTTCTGTTAAATCATAATCCGAAATCCTTACCCGTACTCAATGAAGTGAGCACAGAAGAGTTTCTAAAACAAGATGATCCGCAAAGGGGTGTACGATTATTTAATCAGGAAAATAATCGATTTACTGATGTCACCATCAAATCAGGAGTTAGTGGATCGGGTCTGACCTATGGACTGGGCCTGGGTATCTCGGATCTTAATAAGGATGGATGGCCGGACTTTTATGTGTCGAATGACTATGCGGTGCCTGATTATTTATATATAAATAATGGCGATGGTACCTTCTCTGACAGAGCAAAGGAATTTCTGGGGCATACAAGTCATTTCTCCATGGGTAATGATGTGGCTGATGTAAATAATGATGGTTATAGTGATGTAGTGACTTTGGATATGTTACCGGAAGATAATTATCGTCAAAAATTATTGATGTCTCCAGACAATTATTCAAAATTTGACCATAACCTTAGATTGGGATTTCACTATCAGTATATGCGAAATATGCTGCACCTCAACAATCAAAATAATTCCTTTTCTGAAATTGGCCAATTAGCCGGTATATCTAATACAGACTGGAGTTGGGCTGCTTTGCTGGCGGATTATGATAGTGATGGTTGGAAAGATCTCTTTGTGACCAATGGATATTATCGTGATTATACCAACCTGGACTTCATTAATTATATGGAGGGTTATGTGGCTGAAAAAGGACGATTGGTACGTGAGGACGTATTGGAAATTATCAATCAAATGCCGGCTTCTGATGTGGTGAATTATATTTTTAGGAATGAGGGCATGGGGCAGGAATTTGTGGATAGAACGGAAGATTGGGGCATAGGCCACAAATCAAATAGTAACGGAGCTGCCTATGCCGATCTGGATAACGACGGAGATTTAGATCTGGTTACTAATAATATCAATCAGTCGGCATTTATTTACCGCAATAATTCTTCAGAAGCAGAAGAAGCACATTATCTAAAAGTCCAATTAGAGGGTGATGGGAAAAATACACAGGCTATTGGTGCAGAGGTGACAATCCATCAGGAAGGACATAGTCAATCGATAGAAAATATCCCAACAAGAGGCTACCTTTCATCCGTATCGACTACCCTTTTCTTTGGGTTGTCCGGCGGAACTGTGATTGATTCTTTGAACGTCCGCTGGCCGGATGGATCGTTTAGCCAATTAACAGATGTCGCTACAGACACTACACTGGAGATTAGACAGGCACAGATATTTGATCGTAAGTATGCAGCTGATCGTGAGACTTTGTACCGGGCAGTGGACCCTGCAATTCCTTTTAAACATGTAGGGTCAGAAGCGCGTGATTTTGATCGTCAACCCTTGTTGATTCGAGAATATTCGCATGATGGCGCTTGCATGATCAAAGGAGATGTCAATGGGGATGGTTTGGAAGATATCTTTGTAGGAGGAGGCCCTGGTCAGCAGGGAGCTGTTTTTGTGCAAAAAACTACTGGGGATTTTTCAAAAGTAGCAAGTCCTGCATTTGATATGGATAAAGATTACATCGATGTCAAGGCTGCCTTTCTGGATGCCGATGGAGATGGTTCGCTGGATATTGTGGTAGGCAGTGGTGGCTATCATAATTATCAGGAAGACAATCCCATTTTCTCTGACAGGCTTTATTTAAATGACGGCACAGGTCATTTTGTCCGGTCCGAAACTTTTCCTCAGTATAGCATTAGTACTGGATCAGTAGCAACTGGTGATCTGGACGGTGATGGAGATACCGACATATTTATTGGAGGCAGGGTCGTGCCCGGACGATATCCGGAAAGTCCGGAAAGTCTGGTATTGATAAATGATGGAACTGGAAACTTTTCAAAGGATGCATCAAATGCTTTGGGGATGATTGCCAGCGCAGTTATTATTGATTTAAATGGTGATAATAGAAATGAGATTATCCTTTCGGGTGAATGGATGCCTATTCGGGTATTTGCGTGGGATGGTTCTAAGCTTGAGGAAAAAACTTCCGAATATTTCGAGAGATCACTGTCCGGATGGTGGAATGCAATTGCAATTGACGATCTGAATGGCGACGGACGTCTTGATATTGTAGCTGGTAATATGGGTTTAAATAACCAGTTTGCTGTGTCTCCTGCAGAACCGGCTGAACTATATTTTGATGACTTCGATAATAATGGTTCGGTAGACCCAATTTTCTGTTACTACATCGAAGGGAAATCCTGGCCCTACGTAACCCGGGATGAATTATTTCGCCAGTTGCCATACCTCAAATCGAGGTATACTTCGTATGCTTCTTATGGTGAGGCTACTATGGTTGACTTGTTTGGTCAGGAGGCAATAAATAATGCCGATAAATTATCTGTAGAAAAAATGTCAAGTACCGTTTTATTGCAAGGTCAAGATGGTATCTTCCGCGAAGCATCGTTGCCCGTGGAGGCTCAATATGCACCTGTACATGCTATTGCACTTGTGGATTATGATTTGGACGGAGATAAAGACTTATTGCTTTGTGGTAATGACCGACATGTAAAATTACGACTGGGGAAATATGATGCTAATTACGGTATGTTGTTCGAAAATAGTGGAAATGGATCTTTTACTTATATACCCCAGAATATTTCTGGATTTAAGATAAAGGGGGATGTACGAAGTATAGTGAATATCGAGGATAATCTTTATTTTGGTATTAGCGGTGGTGAAATTTTGCACTACACTTTAAGCAGAATCAGACCCGAGTTCTGAGCAAACAATTATCGGGTAAACAAAATGTGGTCAAAGATTTTCGGCATATGGATGTTGCTGCTGTCGGTGTCTACCTGGACATGTAGTGATGGTCCATCAGAGCCCATTTCTGATGTAGATTTGGTGACTGGATGGTCTGATCTGGTATTGTACATCACGAAACATACACCATCTAATTCTCCTACCTATGCATCCCGGGCGATCGGATATATTGGTTTGACGATGTATGAGTCTGTGGTTCCGGGCTTTCCGAATTATAATTCGATGGAAGGGCAGTTAAATGGTCTGCAGGGTCTTCCAGAGCCAGATGAAAATACTGAATACGACTGGCCCATTGCTTTAAATGCGGCGTGCCGCGAAATAATTAAGAGTGTATACAATCAAACTTCGGAGGAGAATAAGTACCGTATTGATTCTACCTACCAACATTATTTAGCTTCTCTGAGTGGAAATCATCAGGATGAATTGATCAGGCGCTCCGATACTTTTGGAACTGAGGTTGCCCGGGCTGTTTTCGAGTGGTCAAAATCCGATGGTGGACATCGTGGGTATCTTAAGAATTTTGATAAGGAAATTGTGCATCCTGATTTTCCCGGCTCATGGAAACCACCCTTATATGCACAGTCATTTAGTCACCATCCGCTCCATCCTCATTGGGGAGAGAACCGCACATTTCTGAAAGAGAACAGCAACTTAACACTACCGGAATTCATACCCTATGATACCACTCCGGGATCTGCATATTATGAGCAATTTAAGGCAGTGTATGACCAGGACCTGGCATTAACCCAAAAGGAAAAAGAAATTGCTATCTGGTGGGGGGATGACCCTGATGATACCTTTACACCGCCAGGCCATTCTTTTTACATTACCAATAAGTTAGTAAAGGACCAGCAACCCTCTCTGATCGATGCAACCATGACCTATGCACGGGTAGGGATGGCAGTGGCAGACGCATTTACTAACTGTTGGAAGTGGAAATATCATTTCTTTTCTGAAAGACCGAATACCTTTATTCCCCAATTTATTGATCAAACCTGGGAGTCATTTTGGCCGGATCCTCCTTTCCCGGCTTTTCCTTCGGGACACGCCATTAATGGGGCGGCCTGCGCACAGGTGCTCACTGATCTTTATGGTCCTGCATTTACCTTTGTAGACAGCTCGCATGTCGGACGAAAGAGGGATGAAGTCAGAGATGTTGATTTTGTGGAACGCCCCTTTGATAGTATCTGGCACGTGGCGTTGGAAATCGCGAATTCCCGCTTTTATGGAGGCATACATACACCGCAGGATAATCAGGTAGGATTGGCAAAGGGAGTTGAAATAGCCCAAAATGTTGCATCACTTAATTGGAAGCGATAATGAATCAGTGGGTGTATATTTTGATAGGATTTGTTTTGATGTCGAACCTGATGATGGGACAGGATTTGCCATTTAAGGATATCACAGATAGTGCTGGGATAGATCATCAGTTTCTTGTGTTCGAAGGACTATTCGGAGGAGGTGCTTGTGTGTTTGATCTGGACAAGGATGGATTTGAAGATGTGTACATGACCAGTGGTCTCGCGGATGATGTATTGTATAGGAATAATGGTGATGGTACTTTTAAGAACATCATTCAAAACTCCGGGCTTGACATCACAAGTCAATTTGTGACTCAGGGAGTTGCCGGAGCCGACGTGAATCGCGATGGATGGGTAGACCTGTTCATTACTACGATTTCAACACGGGACACTAGTGTGATTATTCCAAGAGAAAAAAATCTATTATTTCTCAATAATGGAGATGGCACTTTTCGGGACGTCACGGAAGAATATGGATTGGATCAGTTTTATTCCTTCAGCCTGGGTGGCAATTTTGGTGATTTTAATGCGGATGGATATCCTGATTTGTTCGTCGGAAATTATTTTCAGGAGTACGATGGTCCGCTCAGTACGATTACGGATGCTACTATTGTTGGACAGAATCAGATATCGGAAGATTACCTTTTCTTGAATGTCAAGGGTCGAAGGTTTAAAGATGTGTATCAGGACTATGGACTAAGTCACAGGGGATTTGGTTTTGGTGGTGTCTTCACAGACTATGACAATGATGGCGATCAGGACTTATTTGTAAATAATGACTTTGGCTATAAGCGTACACCGGATTTATTATTGGAAAACCAATATCCATCAAAACATTTTGTTGATAAGGCGGAAGATATGGGTATGGATCTTAAGATCAATAGCATGGGTACAGCGGTGGGTGATTTCAATAGCGACGGCTTTATGGACTACTATATGACCAATATCAAATTTAATT
>JAUILM010000453.1 GCA_030432855.1 Bacteroidia bacterium | reverse complement strand
AACGCCTTTGGACAGACAGCTACCGAAATAATAAAAATGGCGGATGAAAAGGCACGGGGCATCAGCTCAAGCAGAGGAGAAATGAAAATGACCATCGTCAGACCCTCATGGTCCAGGGAAATTACCATGAAGTCCTGGAGCAAAGGATCAGACTATAGTCTCACTCTGATCACAGCACCCGCCAGAGACAAGGGTGCTGCATTTCTAAAGAGAGAAAAGGAGATCTGGAATTGGCAACCTTCCATCGACAGGGCCATCAAACTGCCACCATCCATGATGATGCAATCCTGGATGGGCAGTGATTTCACGAATGATGATTTAGTGAGAGAATCATCAGTCGTAGTTGATTATACCCATGAACTCGTGGGCGAGGAGGAAATCGATGGCAGAATGTGTCATAAAATCGAACTTACTCCAAAACCGGAAGCCCCTGTGGTCTGGGGAAAAGTCATCTCGTGGATTAGCAAGGACGAGCTACTCCAACTCAAGACTGAATTCTATGATGAGGATGATTACCTGGTCAATACCATGGTAGGTAAGAATGTGCGGGAAATCGGTGGTAGGACATTACCGACCCTTGTTGAAATGATACCCGCCGATGAGCCCGGCAAGAAAACGATAATTGAACAACTTGACCTGGTGTTCGATGAGCCGATCGAAACGTCTTTCTTCTCCATTCAAAACATGAAAAGAGTGAGGTAATCTATGAAGCAATTACTGAAACTGGCATCCCGCAATATCTGGAGAAATAGACGGAGGACGATTATAACAGCGGCATCGATTCTATTTGCCGTGTTCTTTTCGATAGCGATATCCTCCATTCAGGAGGGTACGTGGGATCATATGGTCAATAGTGTAGTCCACTACCATTTTGGCTATGCACAAATCCATAAAGCTGGATATTGGGATGACAAGACTATCGACAATGCTTTTGACCCAGCGGCATCCTACGATGCAGCACAAGGTATGGATGCCATCTACCAACTAGTCCCCAGAATAGAGAGTTTTGCCCTGGCTTCATACAAGACATACACGAAAGGGGCTCTTGTCATTGGTGTTGATCCCGACCGGGAGAAATCACTAACTAAGGCTGATGAAAGAATGACCGCTGGATCCTATCTCCAGTCTGATGATGAGGGTGTATTGGTAGCCGAGGGACTGGCAGAATATCTAAAAGTTGGTGTGGGTGACACCCTGGTTCTGATTAGCCAGGGATATCATGGAATTAATTCAGCTGGAAAATTTCCCATAAGGGGATTGGTAAAATTTGGGGCACCCGATCTGAACAAGCAATTAGTATATATAGGAATTGAAAAGGCCAAGTGGTTTTATGGCACTGACAATCTCCTGACAGCCCTGGTCGTGGATGTCAAAGAACCCGACGACCTCCGACATGTAGTCAGAGAGCTGCGAGAAAAATTGGGTGAGGAACATGAAGTGTTAGATTACAAAGAGATGATGCCGGATTTGATTCAGGCCCGGGAGGTCGACACCGCGGGGAGTCAGATCATACTGATGGTGTTATACCTCATCATTGGTTTTGGAATTTTCGGCACTATCCTGATGATGCTTAAGGAACGAGAATATGAATTCGGTATACTCAAAGCAATTGGTATGCGTACTAGTCAACTCAATATCATGCTCTGGTTGGAGACGATTTTCCTGGGCATGATTGGTTGTGTAGCGGGTATCATCGTTTCGATGCCATTGGTCTACTACTTCTACAGAAATCCTATAGAGTTGAGTGGTCAGATGGCAGAAGCCTATGAGCGATTTGGAGTGCAGCCATTATTGCCGGCATCCATGGACTTCAGCATCTTTATCGGCCAGGCTGTGGTCATATTTCTCATGATTACCGTCTTGTCTTTATATCCCATGTACAAGATTTCTAAACTAAAACCAGTAGAAGCCATGCGTGGCTAAAAGCGGATATTATGGTACCAATCATAGCATGGAGAAA
This sequence comes from Bacteroidia bacterium, assembly GCA_030432855.1. Lineage (GTDB taxonomy): Bacteria > Bacteroidota > Bacteroidia > Chitinophagales > Saprospiraceae > JABDMH01. The sequence continues at coordinate 3,381 of JAUILM010000453.1, read as the reverse complement.
CATTTGGAGGAGCCGGACCCGCAGTCTGGTGGTCATAGGATCTATTGTCATTGGCATCTGGGCACTCATATTTCTTTTGGGATTTATGCAGGGACAGGTGGACAATTATGTTTCAGGCATTATCGAAAGTGAGACCTCACATTTGCAAATGCACAATGCTCAGTTTGAAGATGATTTCGATGTAAAACTTACGATCGACAATGCTTCCAAGATAGTCGAAGACCTGGAGTCGGATCCGGGAGTACATGCCGTGACCAGCAGAATACTACTGAATGGAATGATTTCCTCTAGTGCTGCGGCCAATGGAATTATGGTAAAAGGGATTGATTTGGAGAGGGAGGATAGCGTGACGCATATACTCGCAAAGATTATGGAAGGTGCCGCTCCCGATACCTCTAAGCGCAATCAGATTTTAGTGAGTGAGCGTATTGCAGAAAAACTAAAAGTAAAGCTTCGCTCCAAAGTGGTACTTACATTCCAGAATACGGATGCAGACATTACTACGGCCGCATTCAGAGTTTCGGGCATCTACAAGACACATAGCAAACTACATGATGAGCTCTATGTATTTGCCAATAAGAAAGATTTAGTGCGCCTGGCAGGTGTTCCTCCAGGATCCGCTCACGAGATCGCCATTTTACTTAGAGAAATTGATCATTCAGATGCTTTTGCGGAAAACTTGAATGAAACTTACCCCTGGAAGGCAGAAACTTATAAACAGATTTCTCCGGATCTGGAACTGTTTAGCTCGCAGATAAAACTCAATCTCATTATCATGACGACCATCTTTATGCTAGCGCTCATATTTGGGATTATCAATACCATGCTGATGGCGGTACTGGAGCGGGTACGGGAGTTGGGGATGTTGATGGCAGTAGGTATGAATCGGGTGCGTGTCTTTTTTATGATTGTGCTGGAGACGTTATATATCGCTCTGGTGGGAGCGCCGATCGGAATCATACTGGGTTACTTTACCACTAAGTATTTAAACAGAGTGGGCATCAATCTTTCTGCCTGGAGCTCTGCTTTGGAAGAGTTTGGTATGAAAGATATTGTGCGACCATCCCTGGAATCCGGCACTATCCTGACTGTAGCAATTGCTGTGTTGATCACGGCTGTTTTGGCATCAATATATCCAGCGATTAAAGCTATTCGTTTGCGACCCGTGCAGGCACTTAGAAAACTGTAAACTATGACTGAAGAAATTGTAATTAAAGTCAGCGATGTCCATAAGACATATGATGAGACGAAAGTACCCGTCAAAGCATTGAGGGGTGTAACCCTGGATATTAAAAAGGGAGAATTCACGGCAATCGTGGGACCTTCGGGATCTGGTAAAACAACCCTGTTAAATATTATTGGTGGACTGGATCGGCCTACAACCGGAAGTGTGGTGGTGAATGGGATGGATATTTCTACCCTGTCGGATAATCAGCTAATTGATTTCCGCAAAACCAACATTGGATTTGTCTTTCAGTCATATAATTTGATTCCTGTGCTAACTGCCAGGGAGAATGTTGAGTTTGTCATGTTGCTGCAAAAAGTGGACAAGGCGAAACGTGACGCAAGAACCAAAGAAATGTTGCAGGCAGTGGGTCTGGGAGACCGGATGCACAATAAGCCCACTGAGCTATCGGGAGGACAGCAACAGCGTGTAGCCGTGGCGAGAGCGTTGGCACCCAAGCCGTCTTTTATTCTGGCGGATGAACCGACAGCCAATCTCGACTCTTCGTCTACGGCTAATCTGCTGGATATCATGGCACAACTCAATCAGGAGGAAGGAATGACCTTCGTATTCTCAACACATGATCAGCGAGTGATCGATCGGGCAAGAAGAGTAGTGACCATTGAAGATGGAAAGGTACTCAAGGACGAATGGCGATGATACGAGGGTCTGTTACATTGATTCTTGTATTGACCTGCGTTGTCTGTTCTTTCAGCCAGGAGGAGAAGGAACGCAACTGGACGTTAAACGGCTATGTCAAAAACCTACAGTCCGTATACAAGATCGATGGTTTTGATTCCTATTTGATTGACAACCTGGTGCATAATCGCCTTAACTTTAAATGGTACACCAACGATCATTTGACCGTGCGGGTTGAAATGAGGAATCGTCTATTTTATGGTGATTTGGTTAAGTTGTCACCTGGATTTGGAGATCAGATTGAGGAAGCAAATAATGATGTGCTGGATCTCTCTTTTCACTGGCAGGAATCTGAGGGGTCGGTTATCAACAGTACCCTTGATCGTGTATATCTTGAATATGTAAAGAACAACTGGGAGATCCGTCTTGGACGTCAGCGCATAAACTGGGGGATTAGCACTGTATGGAATCCTAATGATGTCTTTAATGCATTCTCATTTACAGATTTTGATTACGAAGAGAGACCTGGATCAGATGCCCTAAGAGTCAAACATTATACCGGGGTTGCTTCAAGCATTGAGGTGGCGGTAAATGCTGCAGAAACCTGGGATGAGCGGGTAGCTGCTATGCTGTTCAAATGGAATGCTTTCCAGTATGACTTCCAACTTTTGTCAGGTGTTGCCAACAATGAATTTGTCCTGGGTGCAGGATGGGCCGGTAATGTTGGGAATGCAGGCCTCAAGGGAGAAATGTCATATTTCACACCCCTCGAAGGGGACGATCCCTCGAGTTTTGCTTTTACAATTGGCGCTGACTATTCCTTCAGCAATAGTCTGTATACCGGCATTGGCTACTTGTACAATTCTAATGGAGTCACCAGAGGATCTCTTGCAGACCTATTCAGTTTTCAACTCTCTGCTAAAAACCTGTATCCATTCCGGCATGCTCTATTTGCGAATGCAAGTTATCCTATCACGCCTTTGATCAATGGCGTTCTTGCCATAATCTACAGCCCCGTGTCAAGCAAACCATTATTCATTAATCCAACCCTGACCTGGTCCATCGCCCAAAACTGGGACCTTGATATCGTAGGTCAGTTGGCATTTAATGATACGGGAGAACGATACACCTCACCGATCACGGCTACCTTCATCCGACTTAAAGTCAGTTTTTAAAAATTCTACTGTTTGCTGTATGCTACAGCGGTCTGACGCATGACGCCTAATCCTTCTACGCTCAACTCCATTTCATCCCCGGGCTTCAAAAACTGTGGTGGATTTAGTCCTAACCCTACACCTGCGGGAGTTCCTGTAGAGATAATATCTCCTGGTAATAAAGACATATACTGACTGATATAGGACACCAGATATTGAATGTTGAATACAAAGTCTGATGTAGAACTATTTTGTAGCATTTTACCATTCAGCTTCAGCCACAGATTAAGGTTGTTGGGATCACTTACCTCATCTGAAGTCACCAACCATGGACCCAGGGGGGCGAAAGTATCTGCACTTTTA
>JAUILM010000452.1 GCA_030432855.1 Bacteroidia bacterium | reverse complement strand
CTAAGTCAATCTATTTCTCCAGGACAAGTTACACGGGCAAAAGTATGAAGCTTCCATTCCCCAAACTGGTTATGAATCAGAAAAAAGGAAAAATACAATTGGCCGCAGATGTAAAAACTGTAGACATCGAGCTTGGTGAAAATGGAAAACCTGCCTTCTATTATGACGTGGTGATATTGGCCATTCCAACAATTGCGGAAAATTCCCTGGTCGATCCAGACGACATCATTGATGTCACCCGTTATTTTGATCCCAAAACAGAAATACTGAAGTGGCCGCATGAGGGTTCCTATAATATATATCGATATGTCTGTACTAATTCTGGTGAAAAATTAAAACTACCCAGCATCAGTTCTAATGGTCCCATCATTGATCATTTTAGCGCCGAGGCCACCACTTTCCATTTTAATTATATTATTGATCGTTTAAAATCAATCCTGGGCGAAAATCTGGGTGAAACTTCCTTAAGGCATTTATATCTCGCAAGTTATGAAGTAGTGGGCCACGTATGGACTCAGGAGCTTCCCAAGAAGTTTCGACAGTTAAGTGGCTTTGATATTTACCCATACTTACCTTTGCTGTTTGAGGAAGAGATATATGCTCCCGAGATCGCTGAGAGGGTTATGAAGTTTTATCAGCTAACGCTCTCAGAGTTAATGATTAATAACTTTTACAGAAAAGCAGGGGAAATAGCACATCACAACGGACTGCTTATAAATTCGGAGTCAGGTGGTCCGGGTTTCCCGCTGCACAATGTGCCCGTCGAGCCATTAAAATCCCTGGGCACCATGGACCTCCCCCGGGGAGAATTCTGGATAAATCATGATCGTTTCAATGACGAGGGTATTGATATATTGCGGATGGTAAAAGAAGTCTCATCGGCATCTCATATTTACGGCAGAGGCATTGTGGAGCAGGAGGCTTTTACCTCCTTCAAACATTGGCAGGAAGGTCCCTTCGAAATGAAGCCCTATGGTGACCGGGCGTTTTGTGAAGGTATGAATAAGGTAGTAGTGCATGGCAGCAGTCACAATCCTGCAAGTGTAGGCGTACCTGGTAATGTCTATGCTGCTGGCACCCATTTTAATGACCGGAGGATATGGTGGCCGAAAGTAAAGCCCTTCAATGCCTATCTGGCCAGAGTATCTCACATCCTTCAGCAAACAGACTTTGTGGCAGATGTCCTGTATTATTATGGAGATGCCGTACCTAACTATGCATCCCATAAAAATGGTCGATTTACGGTAGGACCCGGTTTTGATTATGAGGTTATTAACACTGAAATTATCAAGCAGATCGAGTTTGAAGATGGATACTTCGTACTACCTACCGGAGCTCGTTTTCATCTTCTGGTCCTGGAAAAGGAAGATAAAATAGATGTCGAGGTCTTTCATAAGATTAAACAATGGACCGGGAAAGGAGGGATCATCCTATCAGAAAAACCAAACGGCTTTTATTATTCAATCAGTCCGCTGTATAAAGAATATGACCTGAATGACATTGAAGATTTATGGACGGTTTACGATGGCTCATCACATGACCTCCAGCACTCTTCCGGTAAAATATATGCGGGCATTGATCCTGCTGTTTCCCTGTCTCTAATGGGGGTGGAGAAAGACCTGAGCTATGAAGGTGAAGACCTATCTCTACTCGATTACATTCACCATGAAAATCAAGACTACTCCTTTTATTTCATTCGAAATACTAGCGATCAATGGATTACAAAGGAATGCACATTTCGACAAACTACTTCTGGTCAACTTTGGCATCCAGTGGATGCCCGTATCGTTGATATACCTGTGGCCCATCGTTCGTCCTCCCATAGTACGATCCCGCTGACCTTTGCTCCCTATGAATCCTATTTTGTGGTATTTGGAAATGATACCGATCAAAAATATGACCGTGTACTTACTCCTCAGGGAGTACCGGCACAAATATCCTACACAGAGGATGGTGTGCTTGCCTTTCAAAATGAGCAATTGACACTTGGTACGAAAGGGATCGATCAGCCTATATCAAATCCTCAGAGATCCATACCCATAGACGGAGCATGGGAACTATTTTTCCCGGAAGGATGGCATGCTCCCGGTCGCACCATCGTTCCAGAACTTAAATCGTGGACAGAATTTGATGATCCCGGTATTAAATACTTTTCCGGAATTGCGAAGTATGTAAAAACGTTCCAGCACGACATACATTCGATTCATGGTGATGATTACAGGATATATCTGGATCTGGGAGAGCTTTCCCATGTGGCAGAAGTCTGGTTAAACGGTCAAAATCTGGGCATTCAATGGGCCGCTCCTTACCGGATGGACGTCACGGGCCTCGTGAAGCCGGGAAACAACCGGTTGGTAACAGAAGTAGCCAATACCTGGTCAAACCGATTGAAAGGAGATGCCGTATTAGGTACCGACCTTACCTATACCAATGTAACTAGCACAGATATCAACGGATTAAATAAAATTGATGTACCGTGGAAGGATGTACCCCTGCTAAAGTCCGGATTATTGGGTCCCGTCAGGTTAATAGTTTTAAAGCCCATTCGCTGAAAATCAGTGCCATAAAGTCTATATGACTCTGACACGAACAACGCATTTTGTACTGAGTGACCAGGGTGACAAATTATGCTCAATTATTTACTATACTATTCATGATTCATTTTTAAGCTTTAATGCACTAAAATAGTTTCATTTACAATATGTGTTGACTTAATAGCACTTAGGTAAAGCCATCCGATAAAAAACCATTGTAAAGGAATTCTAAACCACAAATAGGATAATCCAGGTCCGTCGAATGTTCCTTTTTCAAAATCTATATTATGCATTGCAGCGTATACATTCCCAGGCAACATCAATACCAGAAAGGCGATCAGTGCCCATCCACTTAACACCTGGAATCTAGGTATCAGCAGGCCAATTCCCATGACAATTTCGAGGACTCCCGTGAGGAGAACGATACTTGATTTAAATGGAACAAATGGTGGTATCATCATGGACATACCTTTGGTAAAGGCAAAATGTCCCACGGCTGTAAAGCATAACATAATACACATTGCAATTCTTGCCGAAAAGGCAAAATCATACTCATTTTTTATCAGCCTACTGACAATGGTTGCTACTATAAAGCTTGCTAATAATACGATTAGTGGTTTCATAACTGTTTGACTTTTAGTTTAAGACAAAGGTCAAACAAAGCGTAGGTATAGACAATGAACCTATGTTAAGAAATATCTTTGCGAATTCTACTTAAAGCCTGAGGCGTGATGCCTATATAAGATGCTATATACTTCAGGGGTATATGCTTTATCAATTCAGGTCTTGTCTCGAAAAGCTCCAGATATCTTTCTGTGGCACTTTTGTTAAGTAGCGAGAATTCTCGTTGGGCCTTAAATAAGTACAATTGCTCAGCCGCAGTTCTACCTATAAGATTTCCAATCTCTGTTTCGGCGTAAATAGTTTGCAGATCATCATAAGTCAATCTCCACAGGGTAGTATTTGTGATAGCTTCGGCAGCATAAGTGGAAGGTGATTGTGTAAGAAAAGAATCATAAACTGAAAAAAAGGAATTGGAAAATGTAAAACCGATGGTAAAGTCATATTCATCTTTTGGAACAAAAAATCTTGTAATACCCTCATCAATAAAAGAAAGGTGTTTTTCTATTTCTCCGATTTTTAATATCGATGATTTTTTCCTGAAAGTTTGCTTAAATAGTTTTGAGGAAAAAATATTCCAATCATACTCCGAAATGTTAAATGCCTCTTTATAATACTGATATATTTTCTCCATCTATATAGAAAAGTACGTTTCCCTGTCTTATTGCCACCTGCAAAGGAATGTATCCTTTCTCGGTTGAAAGATAGCTATCTTCACTATCCTATCCCAAAATAGTTAAGCGAAATATCAATATGATTACAGCTTCAAATTGAATTGGATAATTTCGACTTTCAGAAATCCAATGAGGCGAGAATAATCACGATAGATAGCGTATGATTTACTCACTTGAAACGATACGAACTTATGAGGTTCTTGCATGTTATAACCTGGGAACTTGTCTGGTCCATGGACTAATAGACAAGGCTTCTACGTAGCTTGCTTCAACGACCTTGATAGACCTTCTTCTTAAAAGAATCCAGTAAACTTAGAGACAATACATGCATTTATCACCAAGAACTTTCTCATCTTCCATTCTCTTCACATTCTTTTTGATCGGCGTCCTCCTTTATCCACAAGATGGCACCGCACAGCTTAACACCGCTTCGTTCCAATCCTTTATGTTTAGGCTCAATGAGGAATTTTCACCTTCTCAGGAGCGAGTTCTCCAGGATGAAATCCCGGAAATAATTGCTGTACAGCAGAAATTAGTGAATGACTCCTGGTCTGTCAGGTATTGGAATGGAGCCTATCCCTCCTATCGGTGGCATCAACTGCTTATGGAAGTGGGCCAAAACCACAAGGGTCACAAAAATGGAGGTCGTGTAGTCATCATGCATCTTGCCATCTATGATGCGATGGTGGCCGTATGGGAACATAAGAATGCGCATGCCCAAGAAGCAGCTTGTCAGTACGACTCCAGAATCCAGGAGTGGAGTCAGACACCGAATTATTCTACATTTATCTGCGAATGGAGTGCCGCTGCCGCGGCAGCCCATCGGGTCATAGGGTATTACTTTCCCGAGCAAACAGAACTTATCGATAGCCAACTTCGTGCTTTCACCTCTGCCCGTCTGGCCTCCGGACTGCAATTCCCTTCTGACATAGAAAAGGGACTGGAAATTGGACGAAAGATAGCCGATCAATACATTGCCTATGCAAAAAGTGATCGAACTGACCTTCGTTGGGAAGGAAGTGTACCTGAAGAAGATAGTCTCTGGTCCGGGAATCCCGGTCCCTGGGACCCTATGAAAAGGCAATGGAAGCCACTCACACTTGATCGGCCCGATCAATTCCGGCCCGTCCCCCCTCCCACTGATTGGACTGCCGATATGGAGGAACTCAGGCAATTTAATGCAGCCCACCAAAGCAGCGATATAGCCTGGAAATGGAAAAGCGAGCCCATCTGGGATCGACTCATCGAGCGCAAAATACTCGAGTACAAGCTGGATCCGCTACAAGCAGCCTTTACCAATGCCGTATTTCATACAGCGCGATTCGATGGTATCATTGCCGCATGGGACGGGAAATATCACTATTGGGGCATCCGTCCGTTTCAATACGACCCTTCTTTTCAGCCCATTTTGATTGATACTCCCAATTTCCCCGGTTACCCTGCCGGTCATACAACCGTCGCCGGATCAATTGCCAGAGTACTGTCATACCTATTTCCCAGAGATGAAAACCACTTCCTTGCGCTGGCC
>JAUILM010000451.1 GCA_030432855.1 Bacteroidia bacterium | reverse complement strand
ACTATTGAATTTATTAGAAGAAATAAGGAGCAACCATTTTTTGCCTTCCTTTCCTACCATACCGTGCATACACCCCTTCATGCAAAGCCTGAAATTGTAGAAAAATACCGGAAAAAAATTGAGGCATTAAATATTCCCGCCGGCGATGATCGGGAATTTGGATCTCGTCGATATCAAAACCTCCCTGAGTATGCGGCCATGGTGCATCACATGGATGAGAATATTGGTCGGCTCTTGCAGGCATTGGACGATATGAACTTGCGTGAAAATACTATTGTGATTTTTACCTCGGACAATGGAGGTAAACACAGTGTCACCTCCAACGCCCCGCTGCGAGGCGCAAAGCACAATCTATACGAAGGAGGTATTCGGGTCCCTACAGTGATCCGATATCCTGCGGAGATTGCAGCAGGTAGCGAAAACAGTACGCCGCTCATCTCAGATGATTTTTATCCTACATTATTAGATATGACGGGATTGCCTTTAGAAAAAGCGCAGCATCTTGATGGCAGGAGTTTTAAACATGTCTTATACAAGGACTCAGATAAGTCCAAGCACAAAGCGCTTTTTTGGCACTATCCCCATAATCGATTTGAAGGGGCCGTGCGATGGAAGAACTACAAACTGATTTATGAATATAAAACGGGTGCTGTGGAGCTTTATAATCTACAGACGGATATTGGAGAACGAAATGATCTCTCCACCATGCAACCTCAGGTAGTATCTAAAATGAAAAAGATGCTTGCAAAGTGGTTGAAGGAAACTGATGCGAATTTCCCCAAAGAAGGAATTATTTATCCCTAAAAATGAAGAAGACAGGTTAAGAATAATCACAAATAAAAACTGCGTAAAATGAAATTATTTCTGCTAACCATTATCACCCTGCTGTCGGCTTACAATCTTGATATCCCCGGTCATGCTGAGAGTGAACGGATGGATCTGGCAGATTTTACGTTGCACGAAAAAGTGGAGGAAATGAAAGGACTGCGGATGGGACCGTTTGTGCGACTGGACGACGGGTCTATATTGACAGTCGATACAACTAATTGCTATATCAGTAGTGATGAGGGTGCTACCTGGGAATCCTATCCCATTTTTGAAAATCCGGAGGACTATGAAATATCGGACGAACGGGCCATCCTACAGACTTCTGATGGGACCATCATTGTTGCTTTCATGAATCTACCCGAGCGTAGAAACTGGAACTGGCAAAAAGAGATATCGGATTCGCCCGGTGCCATTTTACCTACCTACGCGATGAGGAGTCTGGATCAGGGACGGACCTGGCGGGATATTCAGAAATTACATAACGAGCATTGTGGCGCTATCAGGGATATGATTGAAACACGTAATGGTAACGTAGTATTTACATCGATGATGATGCGGCATAACCCGGGTCATCATACTGTCCTGACGTATACCTCGCGCAACCAGGGTTCTACCTGGGAACGAAGTAATATAATTGATTTGGGGGGCATCGGTCACCATAGTGGTGTGACAGAGTCAACGCTTATACAGAAAAAGGATCTTAGTCTATGGATGCTCATGCGTACAAACTGGGGTACCTTCTGGGAAACAACTTCGGTAGATGAAGGCATTACCTGGAAAGATATTAAACCGACAAACATTGATGCGAGTTCTGCTCCGGGCATGATAAAGCGACTGGAAAGTGGACGCCTGGTGTTGGTATGGAATCGACGATTTCCTGAGGGAAAGGACTGGCATCCATTAAAAGGTGGAGACAATCAATGGTCGGAGGTGGCCAATAGTAACCACCGGGAGGAGCTGTCCATAATGTTTTCTGAGGATGATGGGGCATCGTGGTCGCAGCCTATTGTTTTTGCCAAGCACACCAGTAGAATTTCTTATCCGTATGTCTTTGAAGCCAGCCCCGGAGAGTTGTGGATCACTACCATGCAGGGAGGATTGCGAGTAAAGTTAATGGAGGAAGATTTTGTAAAATTTTAGAAGGGTCAGGATTATGATATATGGCACAAAAATATTGATGCTCATTTTTTCTGCTTCATTGTTTCTAGGTGATCAGTTTTATTTGCGGGATTGGTCTGAGATTATTCAGACCAATCCAATTTCTTATCATGAAAAATTAGAATCACCGGAGGACATGAAAATGGGCCCATTCGTACGTACACCGGATGGTAGAATTGTCACGGTGGGAGAAACCGACTGTTTGATCAGCGCCAATGAAGGAAAGACCTGGGAGTCCTATCCAATTTTTAAGTACGAAAATGCATATAAAATCCGGCCGGAACGCGCGCTGATTTCCACCAAAGAGGGCACATTAATTCTGGCTTTTGCAAATGATGTAGAACGTAGAAACTGGGATTGGCAGGAAGATATACATGACTCTCCTGATGCCACTTTACCTACTTATGCCGTGCGAAGTCTGGACGGTGGAAAGACGTGGGAAGCACCGCGAAAGCTTCACGATGAGTGGACGGGCGCGATACGAGATATTACACAGACAGAAAATGGTACGGTCATATTTACATCCATGATGATGCGACATAATCCCGGTCATCACACGGTGGTGACATATGCGACCTCAGATGAAGGAGAAACCTGGAAGAGGAGTAATGTGATCGATTATGGTGGGGTAGGTCATCATAGTGGATTGATTGAAGCTACGATAGAGCCACTAAAAGATGGAAGAGTTTGGATGCTGATACGCACTGTTTGGGGTGTTTTTTGGGAGGCTTTCTCGAGCGATGAGGGATTGACCTGGGAAAATATAGCGGCCACAGAAATTAAGGCCAGCACCGCTCCGGGACTGGTAAAACGATTGGCGAGCGGTCGACTGATACTTGTCTACAATCAATTGTACCCTGAAGGTGAAACTACTTACCGTCTCAGTGGCGGTAAAGGCCAATGGTCAGAAGTGCCAGCAGTCAATCATCGTAAAGAATTGTCCATTCGATTTTCAGAAGATGATGGAAAGTCCTGGACAGATCCGATTGTAGTAGCCCGAACCGAACGAGATATTTCCTACCCCTATTTATTTGAGAAGGAACCAGGTGTCATCTGGCTTACGACCTGGCGTGGAGAATTACGAGCTGTATTTTCTGAAAAAGATTTTGTCGATTAAAAATACAAACAAATAATGCATATAGATTTTTATAAGAGAGCATTGAATTGCTCTTTAAAGGTTTTATTTCTCTTTCTGATGCTGCAACCAAATCTATCGGCCCAGAGTCCCGGAGAAGTACTCCTTTTGCCATATGGTCAGGATAATCCCCGAAATAGTGAGGGTGATTTTATCGAGTTAAAAAATGGAGACATACTTTTTGTCTACTCACGGTACTATGGTACTTCATCCAGCGATCATGCGACAGCTTACCTTGCGAGTCGGCTTTCTAAAGATGGGGGTAAGACCTGGACAAAGGAAGATGATGTGGTTCTGGAAAATGAAGGGGGTATGAATGTTATGTCCGTTTCCTTACTGAGATTAAAAAATGGAGAAATTGGTCTGTTTTATTTGCGAAAAAATTCAGTAGAGGATTGCAAGCCGATGGTACGCATTTCCAGAGATGAAGGAAAAACCTGGGGACCTCCAACCTCCTGTATACCAGACAAAGAAGGTTACTTCGTATTAAATAATGATCGTGTTATCCAACTGGATAATGGACGACTCTTGCTAGCTGTTGCACAGCACAATTTTCCGGGGGGGGAATTTAGTGGCTTCGGTATCCTGTATGCATATTATTCCGACGATAATGGCGTCACATGGCAATCCAGCGAGGAAGTCATGAATCCCGATAGTATTATTTTTCAGGAGCCGGGACTGGTGCAGCTCGATAATGGTGATGTCCTGATGTTCATCAGAAGTGGTGCAGGGGTACAGTGCTTCACAAAATCTACCGATGGAGGAAAAACATGGAGTGTGCCAGTAAAAAGTCAATTGATTTCACCGGTATCGCCAGCTACCATTGAAAGAATTCCCTCCACTGGTGATTTAGTGGCAGTTTGGAATAATAACCTGTCACTTGATCCAAAGGTTTCTCGTCAGCGTACCCCACTGAATGTAGCCATTTCAAGTGATGAGGGTGTCAGCTGGTCAAAAGTAAAAACACTGGAAAGCGATCCGGATGGCTGGTATTGCTATATCGCCATGCAATTTGTGGATGACACTATGCTACTGGGATATTGTGCGGGCAACCAGTCGAATAAGACCCACTTGAGCACGACACGAGTCACTCGCCTGGGAATAGATTGGCTATATAAGTAGAGATCATTTAGCAAATCAAATGGAAGGAAGAAGCATACAGTCAAATAAAGCCCAAAATCAATGGTGTGATGCCATCAAATGGATATTACCTGTCCTATGGGTACTGGTCTATTGCTCATGCTCCACCACCAAATCAGTGCCTGCGGCTCAGATGCAGAAGCCTGAAAAAGTACTTAGCCTGCAACCGGGTCAGGACAATCCCAGAAATAGCGAGGGTGATTTTATTCAATTGAAAAACGGGGACATTTTATTTGTGTATACCCACTACTATGGAAATTCCTCAAGTGATCACGGATCTGCATATTTAGCAAGTCGAATCAGCAAGGATGGGGGAAGGACGTGGACTACAACAGACCAGGTAGCACTTGAAAATGAAGGCGATATGAATGTCATGTCTGTTTCTCTGCTACGATTACAGTCAGGACAAGTTGCACTCTTTTATTTGAGGAAAAATGCCACAGATGATTGTCTGCCTTACTTACGAATTTCGACAGATGAAGCAAAATCCTGGGGTGAACCCATCCTGTGTGTTCCTGATCAGAAGGGCTATTTTATCCTAAATAACGATCGGGTCATTCAGTTAGAAAATGGCAGAATAATGATGGCGGTATCGCAGCATAATACGCCAGGTGGAAAATTTTCATTGAATGGCAATCTGTACTGTTACTTTTCGGATGATAATGGAGCGACTTGGAGTAGGGGAGAGATGGTCGGGAATCCCGGGGTAGTGCTGCAGGAGCCGGGCCTGGTGGAGTTGGAGGATGGTTCCATTCTTATGTTTAGCCGGTCTGATTGTGGTACTCAGTGTTTTACCCGATCACAGAATAAGGGCTTGAGCTGGGGCCCTGTTACCAAAAGTCAATTAATATCACCCCGGTCTCCAGCAACTATTGAGCGTATTCCTAAAACTGGCGATCTTCTGGCCGTATGGAATTATAACCGTTCGACAGATAAGGTACTATCTACAAAAAGGACTCCCTTAAGTATGGCAGTATCAAAAGATGAAGGGGTGAGCTGGTCTGAGGTGAAAACTATTGAGGCTGATCCGGATGGTTGGTACTGCTATATAGCCATGGAGTTTGTGGATGGAGAAGTGCTGCTAGGATATTGTGCCGGTAGCCAAAGA
>JAUILM010000450.1 GCA_030432855.1 Bacteroidia bacterium | reverse complement strand
TACCGTATGTTGCAGTTTTTGATAGCATGATTTCCAATCATTATTTATTCTGAGAAAATATCAAAGGTAAATCAAAGATTAATTCAGACGAACGCTGACGTATTTTTTCTCAAAATTGGATACTTGTTGAAATATAGAGATTACGCCCCCTGGCATTCAGCAGTCCGGCCTGAGTGCCCAATGTCGATCTACTTAGGTGCTCAGCATACGACACATTAGTGAGGTTGTGAACTCCTGCCTGAAGCTTCCAGTTGGACGCTAAACGATAGCTGCCCTCTACGTTTAGAGTAGTAAACCCGGGACTTGAAGACTCTCCAAATTCAGTCGAGACTCGATTTTGCGGAGTCACATGGCGTACTACCCCCCGACCTGTAAAACGACCTGACTTATCTTGCATAGAGATTCCGTATCGCAAATCCAACGGAGCTATTTCCGGTAGTGGCTCGTGATTATCCAAATCCTGACCGTAGGTGTACGCTACATCCAGGGTATGTGCAAACCAATGATTCATATTGAAATCTACATCCACCTCAAAACCCGTCTTGAAAGCCTGGTCGATATTGGTAAATCGCCTTACACCGGGTCTGTTGGGCATCAGTGGTGGGATATCATCAACGATAAGAGAGGTTATATAGTCCTCCAGATAAACTCCAAAGAAATCCAGGTTGATGCTTGCCTTTGTGTTTTTCCACTCCAGGGTTATGTCCATTTGATGATTGACCTCCGGTTTTAGGTTTGGATTTCCTATCAGCTCGTAGGGATCAACACCCACAGGAAATCTATTGATATATCTTTCAGTCAAACCGGCACTACGCATGGCTCTGGCCGTCCAGAATCCCAGGGCCAGGTTCTGTCCCAGGTTTCGTATCGCTCCTACACTGACACTCGGTAAAACCTGCGTACTGCTTACATCACCATACTGGTCGCTAAACGTCTGATCGGCATCCAGCAGATCCGATTGATTTAACTCCAGGCGAAATGATCCTACCATATTCCATCCTCCCTGTCGTATATGGTACTCTGCGAATGTACCTGCCCTTATGATCTGACCATGTTGCCATGCATTATCTTTGAAGACCTTTCCAGTCATAGGTCCCATTACTACCTCTCGGGTACGGACACCCTTTGCGCGCTCTCTTTTGATGTCAAAGCCGGCATACAATCGGTGATTATCAAATTGCCAGGTACCTTCTGATCGGCCACCTATATTATTTGTCTTTGCATCCGTACCGGCATCCATCATCCTTGGATCCAGAGGTTTTAGCAAATTGTCCATGCGGTGATCCACTGCAGAAAGGAAGACAGTGGTCTTCCATGATTCCAGGTTACGATTTAAAAAGGTGGCTTCGTGCGTTGCATTTACCATGGTAGTTTGATCTTTTCTAAGATCCATCATCAGGGAAGGAAAATCCACATCTTTGGCCCAATTGTGAAATGCAGAAATTCGAAAGGACTGATTTTCCCCTACTCGGTAGGCCATATTAGTACCCAGGCTATTCCGCGTGTAATCTCCCTGTATCTTTCGGTCGTTGCCATCTCTGTAGTCATTGCCGGAGGCCAGGGATCCCAGCAAAGCAATATTGTGATGCTGGCCGCTCCAGCTCAACATCCCTTCTGAGCGATAACTTCCTCCATTTTCTTCATACCGACCTGACCAACGACCTGAAAGTGCAGACTGTGCAGTGTAGAGCGCAGGTTCCGTTATAAAATTAATTGTGCCTCCCAAACCACCACCAAATCGCAATGCATATGGACCTTTTAGGATCTCTATTCGCTGAATCATGTTAGGAGCCATTTGGCTGGTCGGTGGATCCATACGATTAGGACAGGCAGCCGTGGCACTCTGAGTGCCATTCATCACTATGTTTAACTGATCATATTTAAAGCCACGCATGACGGGATCTGTACCGTAAGATCCACTTTTTCGAATACCACTCAAGACCGGCTTTTGGCTTAATACATCTCCAGCATCATGTGCCATTTTTTCATTAAAGCCAAGATGATGATCTTCCCGTTCCGTAACTTTTGGTCGCACAGCTATCACCGTAACGGGCTGTAAGTTTTGCTCAAGAGGCATGCGTACATATTCACCAATGCTCACTATCTTCTGCAGACGATCATCTGACAAAGTCCACGAGCCGTATCCGAGATATGACATCTGCATCACCCCTCCCCTGACATATTGAAAGGAAACAATACCATCTGTTCCTGTCACTGCATTTTGACCTGCATATGAATACGTGGCACCAATCAATGGTAGTGCCTTCTCATTTAACAGAGTAAATCGCTGTAGTTCCTGACCCAACAGATCCATAGAAATAACTACAAGCACCATCAGAAGAACAACTACTTTTTTCATTTCGAACATGTTAAATAATTATAGAATGCATTAGCGATTCTTTATCAAAAATCCTTATGGTTACCTAATCGCCTAAGAGATAGCAATGGAAGCAACATCCAGGTCAAAATCGACAATATGATGAGCCCTGTTCCCCAGGTCTTTCCTAAAAAAGTTGATAACACGGCACCTGTGTACCCCATCATGGCAGAAATATCTAATTTCATGATAATGAGTATTCTTGCCATATCGATGGGGTTTAATACAATGGCACCGATCGTCAGCTGATCCAAAGGGTAGTCTTTGAATACCAATAAGAGTAGTAGTACTACACCGTCATACAGAATGGCAAAAGTCAACCAAATCAAAATGGAAATACTCAGGCCCCTGACCTTATCATCATACCGCATGGCTACCAAAAAAGCAATCAGAGAAAAAATAATGGATAACGTGCACGCCATGGTGAGAAGAATCAAAAAGATCGATAGGGTTTCAGTCTGCAGCACTCCAAAAAAAAGCATGGGCAAGCCCACTCCCACCAGGACACTTGCACATAGTGTAATTGCCAGACCTCCATATACTGATATGAAAATATTCCACCTTGACAGGGGTTGACTCATCAGCATCTGAATAAACTCACGTGAGTTGTAATAGTACGTAGTACCAAAGAGCAAACCAATGAGAGGTGTCAACCCCAGCGTGATATTGGTCATACTAATCAGCACCTTCGAGTTGTCGTTGCTGAGCAACCAAAGCGATATGGTAGTAATCAGATAAAATGCGGTATAGATATATACCCATCTGCTACGAACCATTTCATAAAAACTATACCTCAATATATCTTTCATGACTTGGAGATTTTTTCTTGCTATCAAGAATTTGAGCAATAGCATTTTCCAGGCTTTCCTCCATCTGCAATTCAAGCAGTCTGGAAAGGCTTCCCTGAAAATAGACCTGTCCATCTAGAAGGAATAAAATATCATCAGCCAGATCTTCCGCCAGACTCATAATGTGTGTCGTCACAATTATTGTCTTTCCCCGCTCTTTTTCTAATCTCAGGAAATCCTTAAATTTCTTAATTGAGAGAGGATCAAGTCCGGCGCTGGGTTCATCCAAAATAATGAGTGGGCTATCGTGCATCAGGGCCAGTGTAATGTTGACTTTCTGCCGGTTGCCTCCCGAAAGATTGGACATTTTCTTATCGAGCTCTGACGACAGGTCAAATAAGTCAATCAATGCATCTTCGCGAGTTTCACCACTTTTGATTGATTTCATGAGCTCGATCAATTCCCTACCTGTCAGATTCTCGGGAAATTTTGCGATTTGTGGCAGGTATCCCACACTTTGACGATACACATACTGCCCGATTATATTATTTCCCTGAAACAGGATCTCCCCACTATCAGGAATTACCATTCCAAGAAAGCACTTTAGCATGGTCGTCTTACCAGACCCATTGGGACCTAATAATGCAAGTATACCCTGACCTCTAATTTCGACATCGATGCCTTTCAGGACATGATTTTTCTTAAAGGATTTATGGAGATTTTTTATAGCAATCATAGGACTCTGTTCATTTTAGGTGCGGGATCAAAAACATCCCTGGGAGTAAAGACTGGACTTACCTTTTCCGCAAAATTGACAATATCTACAAAGAGACTACGCAGAAGTATGACGGACTCCGGCACCTGATTCATGACATACGAAAATAAACTCACAGGATAATAGGGTACATCTCCCAGTCCGTCTTTATCCAGATCATACCCTGCATATGCGCTCCAATAATTATTTACCACTGTATTATTGTACAGCTTGGCCGACACGAGCATATCCAGTGAATTATGGAGAAAATTATTATTGACAATACTATTCTCTTCGCATCCTCCGGAAAATTTAATTGCCCAGCCGTTTCTTATAAAATCGTTGCGATCATATTGTATCCGATTACTGCCTTCGACAAAAATTGCCACTGAATTTTCGGAAAAAGTATTGGATACAATACTTGCATCATATATTTCCTTAAGGAGCAGACCATAGGCAGCATTCCCCCAATTTTTGTAGAAATTATTTTCTCTCATTTCTATTCTGCGGGAAAACATTACTGCGACACCCACACCGTTATCCTCAAATCGATTACCAATGTACTGATCATCGTTAGAAAACATGAAGTGCAGACCATATCGAAGGTTACCATAGCTGTAATTATCCCCAATAAAGCTATTGTCTACAAATTCAAAATAAATACCATCACGATGGCCCGCGATCACATTTCCTACAATCCTCAGGCTATCACAGTACCAGGCATGCACACCATTACCACTGTCTGCTTCTCGTACCGCATTTCCCAGGATTTTATTACCCTCCACGACCCCATGTCTGGCACGTTCAAGATATATGGCAAAAAAGCACTGATCAAACTGGCAATTAGTAATTCGAAAATTCTTACTTCTCCTAATTCGGATTCCCGCATTTTCCTTTAAATAATTTGTCTGTACACCGCTAAAAGTAAGTCCCTCTATCGTGACACCATCACCTGCTATCGTCAAAATTTCCCCACCGGAAGCAGCCCTAAATGTTGCACCTTCCTTACCGATAAGCGTAATCGCTTTGTCCACCACAATATTTTCCACAGAATACTGTCCTCCCATCATCATAATGGTATCACCGTCTGCACTTACGTCATATGCCTCATGAAAAGAAGCATGTGTACAAGAGCTACATACCTGACGGGTCACTGCCAGGGCACTGAAGACACTCATCAAAAAACCGATCGAAAACCATACTTTTTTCATTGGTATTGATCCTTATATACTTGCAAAATCTCGTCGAAACTGTAGAGCTTACCGGTTTTCTCCTGCAGCATATCGCTGGCCGTCTCACGACTCTCATACGAAGAAAGATTACCTCCCATCGGACTGGGCAGGTTTTTGGAAATGAGGTAGCCCGCCGTCCGGGCATCAATGAAGCTGCGGGGCGAGTGGTAGTCGTTCACGAGGAGGATGGGAAATTCCGTCTCCTTGTTTTCTTCGAGG
>JAUILM010000449.1 GCA_030432855.1 Bacteroidia bacterium | reverse complement strand
GCAGGTTTTTCGTCGTTCCCGCACTTTATGGCTTCAGACCATTGCCACAGATGACTGGACACTGGAGAAACAAAACGCCAAGGGAATGCATTCACTAACCGCATCTCCTGAGTAAATTTTTCTTTAAAAAAACAACAAACTGCTTTATGGATATCAACATCACAGCTATTCAGCATCCAAGTACAGAATCAATCACAGCCTACGCCACTGAAGAATTGCAGAAAAACTTTGAAAAGCTTGAACTCCTGACCACTACCCTGCTGATAATAAAGCAGGATGAAAAATCTAAAGTATTTCATGTATCGCTTGAAGCGAGGCCCAAAGGGGGAGATCCAATATTCGCCCAGGGAGAACATCTACATGATCAAACCGCTATAAAAGAAGCAGTCAAGAAACTGCGGAAACAAATTCAGAAATACAAGGAGACCCACTATCGTAGTGAACAACGTGATACCGTAAATTTTAATCTTAACTAAAATTCATATACCGGAATCATCTAAAATAAACTTTAAAAAACCTATAAAAAAGTATGAGGAGGCATTTCATGGAAGTGCCTCTTTTTCTTTGTTGAAAGTGGGGTGCTCGGTGTAGGATGTCGGGTGTTAGATGTGGGGTGCGGGGTGTAGGATGTGGGGCGCTAGGCGTAGGATGTGGGGCGCTAGGCGTAGGATGTGGGATGAGACACTCCTGTTTATTAAAATACTTCTTGGCTCACGCTTACCCCCGGCCCCTGTTTTCTCGTTACACTCCGAAAACCGGGGAGCCCCGCCCACATGAATTTAGTAATCCGTCTTTTTCTGTCAACACTATTCAGGACAATACAATCTACATTCCGGATACCGGACACCGGATGCCGGATACCGATCAAAAACGGAGACGTAGATATTTATTATGAAATTCCCGGCAGCGCCAATTGATCTTTATCATCTGTTTTTTTGAGCCATATCATCGAACAATTAATGAATACTTTCCACATTAAGCATTAATAGCTAATTCAAAAATTAATGACTATGGCAACTTCAAATATTGAAAAAGGGCCTTTCAATAGGTTTCAAAAAAGTCGATTTAAAGAAATCATTGACCCCCATCATTTTATGGGTAGATCTTCTTTCGAGATACCCTGGAAGCATGATCATCCGCCGGCCAATTTGATTCAGGATAAAGAGACATACCGTATTGAATTATTTGTACCAGGATACAAAAGAGAAGAATTAGAGGTTAAGATTGAACATGGTGTGGTAAAAGTGAAGGGGGTGAAAGAGGATCGGATCGAAGGAGAAGACGTGCAGTTTATTAAAGAGGAATATGAAGTGAGTGCCTTCGAACGTCATTTTAAACTTGCTCCCGGTCACCATGACCATCGTGTGGAAGCATTCTATGAAGATGGTATCCTGAGGATCATCTTTTATGTAAAGCAAGATCCGGTGGTTTCTCAGGTAAAACGCATCCCCGTTACCGATCAAAGCTGACTAATTGGGCACGGGTATCTTTCAGACCAATCCCACAAGGACTTCAAGTGGTTTGAGGTACCCGGCCGTTTTTTTATGCATTGCCTTTCATACTGGCAATGTAAGATTCCAGTCCTTTTCTAAATACAGGATCAAACATTTCCTCTACTCGCTGACGTAAATCATTTTCCCAATCGATAGACATCTTTTTTATTAACTCCTTGCGCATGACCTTCTTGGCGTCCCGTACCACCCGGTAGTCTGCTTTCAAAAGTTGCTGCATTCTTTGCTCCGTTCTTGTCATCAACTCCTCCTCATCATAAATATCATCGACCAGCCCTACATTCTTGGCAGTCTCCGGATCGAATAAGTGTCCTTTCAATAAAGCCTGATATGCCACACGTCTACCTAACCAAAAACTATATAAATCAAAGATCGGCGCAGGTATGCGTATTCCCACAACTACTTCATTCAAACCGATGACCGTGCGTGGAAAATTTATTAAAAATCGATGATCACACGTTAACGCCAGGACAGTCCCTCCCGCAGGACAATGTCCCGACAAAGCCGCCATACTAATTTTAGGAAATCGCACGAGGTCCATCATCAAGCCCATAAACTCTGACCAGAATGTATACACCTGATCGCGGTTGTACCCATACAATGCGATCAAATCTACACCGGCACTAAAATATCCGGGCTTACCTGTCAATATTAATCCCTTTACAGATTTATCTTCTGTCAAATCTGACACAGTAGTGCGTAGTTCCCTGACCAGATTAATATCCAGTGCATTGACTTTTCCCCGATCGAGCCTTACAATTGCATAGCTTTCCTTTTGCGTAATATTCAAAAATTGCATGTATCCTTAATTATTCATCGATTTTTAAAATAACCTTGCCCCGTTTATCACCGGAAAACAATCGTAGAAAAGTTTCCCGGAAATTTTCAATCCCTTCATAGACCGAATATTCACCTTTGATTTTACCTTCCTGCATCCATCCTACCATGTCCCGGGCAGCTTCGAGGTACTTCCGGGCAAAATCAAATACAATAAAGCCCTCCATCCGTCCCCGGTTTACCAGGAGTGACAAATAGTTCTTTGGAGCATAAAATGAATCAGTGGCATTATACTGAGATATACCCCCGCATAGCACCACTCTTCCTTTAAAATTAAGGTGGGCTAGTGCAGCATCCAGTATGGGACCACCCACGTTATCAAAATAAACATCCACCTTATCCGGGCACCATTTACCAATACTTTTGAGCACATTATCCGTCTTATAATTGATGGCGGCATCCCAACCCAGATCTTCCGTGAGATAATTACATTTTTCATCTGTCCCGGCAATGCCTACTACCCGACACCCCTTTATTCTTGCAATCTGGCCGACCAGGCTACCGACCGACCCCGCAGCTCCAGACACCAACACAGTGTCCCCTTCTTTCGGTTGCCCTATGGAGAGTAATCCAAAATACGCGGTATAGCCTGCAATACCCAACACGTTGAGAAACTGAGGCAGAGGAGCGATCTGAGGATCCACCGGGTACCAGCTTTTGCCATTCGTCAATACAAATTGCTGTACTCCTCCCATGCCCTGCCAGTAGCTTCCCTTTGGCATATGACCAATCGTGGACTCTACCACCTGACTGACGGTGCCTGCACGCATCACATCTCCCACAGAGACAGGAGGCAGGTATGACGGTCGATCCCGCATCCAGCCCCGCATGGCAGGATCCAGAGATACATAGATATTCTTCAGGAGACACTGCCCCTCTCCCACAGTTGGTATCTCCGTTTCGATCAGGTCCCAGGTGTCTTCAGCCGGCACCCCTACCGGTCGCTTTGCTAATAGTAATTGTTTGTTCATCTTCGATCTTATAATGCATTTGCTAACATGAAACCTCCATCTGCCAGATAGATACCACCCGTGCAGTACGAGGAGGCATCAGAAGCCAGAAAGACGGCCAGGCCAGCAATTTCTTCGGGATCGGCGGCACGTCCGGCAGGGACATGCTCCTTTACATATTGCATTAGTGCATCATTCTGCCAAAGTGCTTTGCTAAACTTGGTCTTAATCAGACCGGGGGCAATCGCATTCACCCGTATTCCATCCTTCCCCCATTCATGAGCCTGGCTACGCGTCAGCATATTGAGGGCAGATTTGGACATGCTGTATCCGCTCATCCCTTTTCCCGGTTGTAAACCCTCGATAGAGCTGATATTGATAATGCTTCCTTTACCATGCTGCTTCATGACGGGATACACCAAATTGCTCATCCGATGCACTGCCTCCAGATTGACCTGCATGGTCTTTTGCAACGCCACCATATCCAGGGTGTGCACGGGACCGTAATGTGGGTTTATCGCTGCATTGTTCACCAGAATGTCCACGGCACCCAGCTCATCCACGGTCTCTTGTATTAAAGACTCGCATTGTGCCAGATCTCCCACGTGGCACACCTTACCTACGACCTGAATTCCCTCGGCTTCCAGGCTATCTACCGCCTCATTAATACCTTCCCATTTTCGACTACTGATCACGACCTGTGCTCCAAACTCTGCCAATCCCCGGGCGATAGCAAGCCCGATTCCTTTGCTGGCCCCAGTGATCACTGCCACCTTTCCATCGAGATCGAATCTATCTTTTATACGCTTCATCTATTCAGGGATTTCAACGGTTTCGGTTTGCTTGACGGTCACCATGTCATCATTCAGCAGTACCTCCTCCAAACCACTCATCTTTGATAGCTCGTATTTGAAGAAAAACTGCATCGATTGCTCCATTTGTATACAGAGATCTTTGTCGATGTTACTGCCTACAGAATTCTTCGCATGATGTGCTTTGGTCGCCATCTTCAGCCATTGCCAACCTATCACCAGCAGGCTAAGGTATTCAAGAAAAATTGTGGCATCTGCGATATAGTGGTCAAAACCATTTGCCTTGCCTCTAGCACCCATGTGCTTTAACACTGCACCCACACCTTGCATCTTCGTGGCTAAACGATCTGCATAGGATTTCAAGTCCATAAATTCTGAGGCTTGTGAAATGGTTTCCTGCAAAGCACCCATCAATTCCTTTACCAGTGCTCCCTCTTTTATCATCACTTTCCGTCCCAGTAAGTCTATCGCCTGAATGCCGGTTGTCCCTTCATATATCGATGTGATCCGGATATCTCTGTAATATTGTTGCAGAGGAAAATCATTCATAAATCCATAGCCTCCCAGGACCTGTAGTCCATTGCTCACACTGACGATCCCCGCTTCCGTAGGATAGGCTTTGACCACCGGAGTTAGGATATCGAGAAGATTCTGCGCCTCCGTGACTTCTTCCTCAGTACCCACATGGATTACGTCCAGGAGCCTTGCACATTCTAATACGAGGCTGACACTCCCCATGGTAATTGCATGCTGTAGTTGCAGCATCCGCTGTACATCGGGATGTCTGCTGATGGGTACAGGCTCCTCACTATAGTCCTTCCGACCATTGGATTGATATTGACGTCCCTGTCTCCGCTGATCGGCATACTCTTTTGACGCATGAAACGCGGCTGTCGCCATAGAGGCACCGGAAACCCCTACCGATATGCGGGCCTCATTCATCATCTTGAACATGCATCGAAGTCCCTGATTAGCTTCACCCACCAACCATCCATGGCAAGTCCCCGACTCACCAAAAGCCAGGTGCGTGGTGGCATATCCTCGCTGCCCCATCTTATCGAAGTCAGCGATCGTTTGCACATTATTGTAAACTAATTCGCCACCGTCTGTTGGACGATTTTTCGGTACAACAAATAGAGAAATCCCACGCGTATCCAAAGGTGCTCCTTTGATCCTGGCCAATACCAGATGTACAAAGTTTTCAGCAAACTGATGATCACCTCCAGAGATGAATATCTTATGTCCCTCAATATGATATGTGCCATCTTCTAAC
>JAUILM010000448.1 GCA_030432855.1 Bacteroidia bacterium | reverse complement strand
TCAATAGAATGGCAGCTACTGATGCTGAATGCTCAAGCAGATCCTGATAGGTATAAGAACCGGTTTCATCCATGATGGCAATGCGCGATCGATTACCATCAGCATTCTCAAACAGTTGTATCATCTAGTTAAGATAGGAAAACACAAGGAGGAATCCTGCAAGCTCCTCTAATTGAATTACGAAAGTAATCGTAGTATTTCTTGTACAAACCATCAAGTAATGATATATTTGTTGTACATTAACACAAGAAATAGCTCATGGCCCGAGAACAAATAGGCGAACTTGAAGAATTGGTTCTACTTGCTGTAGGCTCCCTTTTAGATAACGCCTACGCGGTGACTGTTCTACAGACTATAGTTGAAAATACGGATCGTAGGCTCGATGTGACCAGTATTCACTCTGTGCTCAGAAGGTTAGAAAGGAAAGGCCTGGTCAATTCAGAGATGGGTGGAGCCACTGCAGTTCGTGGAGGTCGACGAAAGAAGTACTTCAGTCTTACACGGGCGGGTCGCAATGTTCTCGATGATACTATGGCCGTACGCGCCAGGCTTTACAATCAGTTGCCAAAACTGACATTTGCTCTACCCAAATTATGAAACTGCAACCACCGTCCTATGCCGATAGATTTCTGAAGTGGTTTTGCCGGGATGAACTAATAGAAGATCTCCAGGGAGACCTGCACGAGCTTTTTGCCGATCGTATTTCAGAACAGTCTGCATGGGTAACGCGGATTCAGTATTTCTGGTGGGTCATCCGATCTATCAGACATGATGTAATTAAAAATCCACTGGGTAACATGAGAAATGTACATATGCTACGCAATAACTTAAAGATCGCTTCCCGTATAATCTGGAAGAATAAACTAAATAGTTTCCTGTTAGTAGCAGGTATCACGCTAGGTCTGACCTGCTTTCTTTTAATGGGTTTTTATGTGCGCCAGGAAGCCACCTATGATCAATTTCACAGCAAAAAGGATCGGATATATCGAGTCTGGCTTAAAGAGGATTATGGTGGGGATCAAATATTTTTTAACTCCTCTACTCCTTTAATATTCGAAAGCTTTTTGGAAGATAATTTTCCGGAAGTGGAGCGTGCGATTCAGTTTAACAATATTCGGGTGAATGTGGGTGAGGGAGAGAATCGATATAATGAAAGAGTGAGTGTCATAAGCAAGGACTTTTTTGATGTTCTTGACTTTAATCTTTTATCAGCTGAAAATAACGAACCCCTTCCTGACAGGAACTCGATAATTTTATCTGCAGAATACGCCAAAAAGTACTTCGGAGCCGAAAATCCTCTAGGTAAATCCCTACCGCTTGAGCTAGCTGGAGAAAACCGCCTATTTACTATCACAGCCGTATTTGATGATATTCCCGTGAACTCCAGTATACAGATGGACATGGCTATATCTTCCGAAAATGATAATGTCATTTATAGCGAAAGACAGCGCAAGGCATGGTTTAATGTATCACCCGAGACTTATGTTCTATTTCATGAAGGCACTGACCTTGAGGAGGTGAATGCAAAATCACAGGATATCATTTTGTCTGTATTGCAGGATGAGGTACAGAGAGACGAATATAATATTGGGTTTCAACCTATTACTGATATTCATTTAAATACTGAAATTCCACCGGCTTTGGCACCTGTTGGTAATCCCAGTTATGTTTTCGTACTGAGTATTATCGGACTACTTGTACTTATCATTGCCATTATAAATTATGCCACGTTATCATTGGGGCATAGTTTTGTACGTCGACGAGAAATTGGAATCCGTAAAGTAATCGGTGCCAGAAAGGGCGGCATCATTTGGCAGTATCTGACGGAAAGCTGGTTAATTGCTGCCCTCGGTACGGCAATCAGCATAGTATTGACCTATATTTCATTACCCCTTTTTAATGAACTAATCGGGGTGGATATTACTTTAGAATTTCAGTGGTGGCACCTACTGCTCTACCTGGGAATTGTATGTATCGTAGGAATCTCAGCAGGAATTTATCCAGCGATCGTATTATCAAGAGAACAAGTCACTAATATACTGGGAGGACATGGAGGTCAGAAAAAGGCCCATCACCTACGTAAAGGCATGGTGACTTTTCAGTTCATCGTCACTGTATTTCTGGTGACCAGTACACTACTCATGCAGCGTCAACTAAACTTTTTAAACTCTAAGAATCTAGGATTTACCTATGAAAGCACTCTTTCAATCCAATTAAATCAAGATCCCAACACACTTCGCTTTACCGAAGCCATGGCAAGTGCCCGAGATAAGGGAAAGATTCTAAAATCACAGCTGCAGCAATATCCGGAGATACTTGCATCCGGTGTAGGTTCACATTCATTTGGTACCGGAAATTGGGGTAGAGTATCGTACACAGATCAAAATGACATCTTCCACAGATTTCGTATCAATGCGATTGATCCGGGATATCTTGAGACCTTTGATATTAAGATGCAAGAAGGACGATCTTTTATACCCGATAATCTTGCTGATGAAAAAACAAGTATAATTTTGAATCAGGCTGCTGTGGAGCATTTTGGTTTGACCGATCCGATTGGTAAGAGATTACCGGGGTCAGATTTTGGAGATCACAAAATCGTCGGTGTCACTGAGGATTTTAATTATTCTTCTCTACATTCTCAAATTGAACCACTGATCCTCATTCAGGATTATGATGCTATCTATCAAGGTATTCATGACCATGATTACGATGACAGCCCAGTGCCTAAACTAGTGGTAAAATATCGGACTGAAAATCTGTCAGAAATCTATAATTTGATTGAAAAAGAATGGAAAGCTACTTTTCCAAATGAGGAATTGAGACTTTCATTCACTGATGAAAATATCCAGGCTCAATACGACGATGAGCAAAAGATGAACCGTCTTGTCAGATTTGCCACGCTCCTCTCTATTCTGGTGGCCAGTTTCGGTCTGTTGGGCATGACCATTCTGCTGATCAATAGTAAGATCAAGGAAATCAGCATTCGAAAGGTCATTGGGGCTTCGGAACTCACACTATTTGCCCTGCTGGCTCGAAGTTTTGCACCTCAGCTCATTATAGGAATTGTACTTTCCGTACCACTCACGCTACTCTTTATGAATAAGTGGCTGGAGAACTTTGCTTACCAAATTCAAATATCTCCCTTCATCTTTATACTGGGTGCCATCATTTCAAGTCTTATTGCGCTACTGGTAATTTCCTATCACACATTAAGGGCTGCCAGAATTAACCCGGTGGAGTCTATGCGGCGAGAATAGGCATGAAAGTGTATATTGAGAGGTAAACAGCTATCACTCAATCATGTCGAGACCGTATTGGATTGATCTTTACAGGAGTGCAACGATGGTTCCACTGTCCATCATTTCCATCATACTAGCCTGCTCAGGATCGACTCATGCTACCTCGGCAGAACAAAGCCCTGCGCCTCAGGTACGAAAAAACATTCAGTCCCTAATCGATCGATCGGTGCAACTTGCAGATCAAAGTAATCTCGATAGTGCCATCTTACTCAATCAGGCGGCACTCGACATTATCAGGCAGGAGAATCTTGACACACTACTGGCCGCTGTGCACTATAGCCTGGGTTATGCTTATGATATCAATGGTCATGCAAACACGGCAATTAATCACTATGACAGTTCACAGCTACAATATGAAAAGTTAGAGTTACATGAAGATGCTGCTCATGCCATGATTGGAAAAGGTCTTGCTTCCTATTTCACCGGTGACTTTGACAAAGCTCTGTCGTATGACTTTCAAGCTCTTGCATATGCCGAACAGTATGGTTTGGCTCAGATTAAAGCGAATGTTCTGAATAATATTGGAGTTATTTATCGATCCACCAATAAAAATGAAAATGCTTTAGAGATCTACCTGGAGGTCGTTGATATGTACCATGCACTCAATGACAGTGTACATTTGGGACATGCCTACCAGAATGTTGCAGTAGCCTACAATCATATGGGCAATGCGGACTCCTCCCTGTACTATCTGGATAGCGCTCTTTATTTTCAGACATTTTCTCGAGACACTTTCGAAATTGCTACTGTCCATGCGGCCTATGCCGATGTCTATTTCAGAACCGTTAGAGACTTTTCAAAAAGTCGTCATCACCTTCGTATTGCAGAGTCATTATTTAAATTATTTCCTGACCAGAATTTTCTTGGAAAACTATATCTACTTTGGGGCCAACTGGAAAATGAAGATGGACACACCTCTCAAGCGCTAAGATATTTCAATGAAGGCATTGGACTGATCGAAAATACCGATAGGGAAGAGATGCTAATGGATTATTATGAGGAAATTGAAAAAGTCTATTTTAATCAAGGGCAAACCTCACAGGCCTACGAGCATCTGAAAAAATATCTCGATCTCTACAAGAAAATTCAAAATGGCGTCCGACTCGAAGCAATTGAGGAATTACAAACCAAATATGAAACGGAGAAGAAAGAACAGGAAATAGAATTGCTTAATAGTCGAAATGCCATCGCAGAAGTGCAACTATCTAATCGCAACCGGACACTTATAATATTAGGTATCGGGCTCCTTGCATTAGCTGTTCTTTTATTTTGGGCATTGAGACTTAATAAAAGACTTAAAAAAGTAGCATCAGAAAAGGACACGCTCCTAAAAGAAATACACCACCGGGTTAAAAATAATTTGCAGGTTGTTTCCGCCCTGCTCACATTACAATCCAAATACATAAAAGATCAGGGTGCAATTGATGCTCTCCAACGCGGACAGAACCGCGTGGAGTCCATGGCACTAATTCACAAGAACCTTTATCAACATGAGAATCTGAAAGGGGTTGATACGCGTGATTATCTGGAGCGGCTGGTGGAGCACCTGGTCACCTCGTACCAGCTTGATGATCAGAATATTGAGCTCGAACTCGAAGTGCCGTCTCTCAATCTGGATGTAGACACCATGATACCGCTGGGACTCATCATCAATGAGTTGATCAGTAATAGTCTTAAGCATGCATTTAAGGATCGGAATGGTGGTAAAATCATCGTGCGACTGAAAGAAGAAGATGGTCAGCTATTGTTGCATATTGCTGATGATGGAGGTGGTGTCAAAGATCAGATACAAACCGCTAATTTTGGCCAGTCCCTCGTCCGCTCGTTGGTCCGACGACTTAATGGTGAGCTAAAAATAAACACCGAGGATGGATACGCTGTAGATCTGACGATCAAGGACTACAAGAGATCTGCATAGAAATTGGTGAGGAATATTTATATTGACTTTTAAATCTCACCCCGGATATCACCACTGGATTACTTATTCTCACGGGCTTTGGATATTTATTCATATAGAAGACTCTCCATTTTTTGCTCATCGACCTCCAGCCCTAAACCCGGGGTGTCGGGTACGAAAAGATATCCGTCCTTAAACCGGAAAC